>JANXQR010000399.1 GCA_025353435.1 Acidobacteriota bacterium
GCCCCGGAGTGTGCCAGAGTCCGACCAAGAACGTCAAGCAAAACCTGCGCAAGTCCTTCTATTCCCAGTGAATTGCCCAATCTTAAAATCGCTGCTTCACAAATCCTCCAACACATCATCTAACTCTGAGAAGGCTCATCCCGCCACGGAAGGCATCACGACTTGCGAATCCCCATCCATTTGCCCAAACTCGAGCGCCGCCCTGAACTCGACGCGCTGCGTGGGCTATTCCTCGTCTGGATGACCCTCACCCATCTACCCACGCGCTTCAGCGATTTCGTCAACCAACCCCTCGGCTTCGTCTCTTCGGCGGAAGGCTTCGTCTTCATCTCAGCGCTGCTCGTCGGCCGCCTCTACATTCGCGACCTCATGCGCGATCCCGGCCGCGTGCGCGCCAAGCTATGGAAGCGTTCCTTCAAAATCTACGGCTATCACCTGCTGATGCTCGCCATGGCCTTCACGGTCATCGCTCAAATCGCCATCCACACCCACAAGGCAGCGCTCACAAATCTGCTCAGCTTTTACCTCGCGCACCCCATTGTCGCCATCGTCGGATCCGCGCTCCTTCTTTATTGCCCACCGCTGCTCGACATCCTTCCTATGTATGTCACCTTCCTGTTCCTCACTCCGCTCGTGCTCTCCGCCGCCACGCGCGTCGGTTGGAAATGGATCCTCGCCGCCAGCTGCACATTGTGGCTGCTCGCCCAGTTCGGCCTCCGCGATCTTGTCCACAACTGGACCGTCCAGATCACCCACCTCCAAATTCCCCTCCAGGAAACCGGCGCCTTCAACCTCTTCGCCTGGCAAGCGGTTTGGGTAGTCGGCCTGTGGCTCGGCGCCGTGTCGGCAGTCGGCGTAACTCTGCTCGACAAAATCCCCACTTGGCTTGCCGCAACCTCCGGAGCCGTTTGCGTCTTCTTCATTGGTGTGCGCTTCGGATGGTTCGGCCCCCATCTCACCGCGCAAACCCTGGGCATTCATCTCGACAAGTGGCAAATCGGCCCACTCCGCGTCCTCAACCTCATCGCCTTCACCGTCTGCGCGTACTGGATGCGTAGACACGTCCTCAAGTTCATCGCCATCGAGCCGTTCCTCACCCTTGGCAAGGCCTCGCTCCACGTTTTCTGCGCCCACATCGTCTTCGTTTTCGCCGGTCTCACCATGCTCTATGGCCAGTTCAACGCAGATGGCCTCGACCAACTCCACGGCATCCCCGCCATCGCCCTCCTCGCCTGCACATTTGCGTCGCTCCTCTGGCTCGCGTCGAATGAAGTCCGCAAAAAGCACGCTGAAAAGGAGAAGCGCAAAGCTGAGGAATTGCTGGCACGCGACAGTGCCGAACCCCCTTCCGAATTAGCAAGATCCGGCACCTGACACCGGCGCATCCTAAATTTCAGCTCCCCCCAAATTCACGAAACGTTTGCAATCTATTTGCCTCCATGCAGTAATCTGGACACGATTCCGCGCGGCCTGAAGCAATTGAAACCAAACGGCCGCCGGGTGAGGGCAGACCGGTTGAGCCAATCAATTTTTGTGCTGGAAGACGAACCAGATATTTCGCGCCTTGTGCAACACCACCTTGAGGCGGCAGGCTTTACGGTTCGTCCGTACCTGACCCCCGCCAACCTCATCCCCGACGCGGAACGTCAGCCCCCTGCCGTCTTCCTGCTCGACATCATGGTGCCCGGCGGCGATGGCCTCGACGTTTGCCGCCGCCTGCGCTCCAACGCTGCGCTGTCCACTATTCCCATCATCTTTCTCACCGCGCGCGCAAGCGAGAATGACCGCGTCCTCGGCCTCGAACTCGGCGCCGATGACTACATCACCAAGCCATTCGCCACTCGCGAGCTCGTCGCCCGCGTCAAGGCTGTCCTGCGTCGATTTGAGCGCCCCACCTCGCCGTCAATCATCCGCTTTGAAGAAGTCATTATTGACGCCAACGCCATGCAACTCACCGTGCGCGGCGAACTCACCACCACCACCGCAACCGAGTTCCGTTTGCTCGACTATCTCGCCCGCCATCCTGGCCGCGTCTACAGCCGCGACCACCTTCTTGACGCTGTCTGGGGCGACGCCCGCTTCGTCACACCTCGATCCGTCGACGTGTACGTGCGCCGCATCCGCGAGAAAATTGAAGTCGACCCCGAACTTCCGCGCTACCTCAAGACCGTGCGCGGAGCCGGCTATCGCTTCGAACTCCCCAAGGGCGAGTAGAAGCTCTGGTTAAATTCCTCGCGGAGGTCGAGACTGACGGCCCGGAGCCTCAGGCAGAGTTTGACGAATTGAAGAGCGGCCATTCCGGAGGGAGCAGGGGCCTTCAGGCCCCTGAATTCTGGTTCAATTCTCATGGGCTTTAGCCACGGGCCTTTGTCGCACCACGAACCACCTTGCTTGAAAACCGATTCGCCAAACGTTGCCCCTTCGCGAGGAGAATAAACGGCCCAAATTCCACGAACCTCTTAGCCCCTTTAATTCATCCCGACTTCGCCTGAAGGAGCGCCTACCCGGTTGACCCGCAAAGTCTTCACAAAGCTGCTGGGACTCTTCGCCTTGCTGCTGGTGTTCCACACCGCGGTCATGGAGTTCGTCTTTCGCCAGTTCATTGAAAACTCCTCCGTCACATCCCTCCATCGACTCGGCCGCGAAGCACTCCTTTCCGGCGTCATCGCCCTCATCGTCGCCTTGCCCGTGGCTGCCTGGGCCGCCAACCGCATCGTGCGCCGCCTCGAGCGCGTGGTCGCCTTCGCGCGCCGTATCGCCGACGGAGATCTCAGCGCCCGGCTCGACCACACCACCCACGACGAGCTCCACGCCATGGAGGCATCCCTCAATCAAACCGCCGAGCGCCTCGGCCAAAGCTTTGCTGAAATCGACAGCCGCCGCCACGAACTCGCCGCCATGCTCGACTCCATGCAGGAGGCCGTCGTCTCCGTCTCCGCTGAAGGCCAGGTCCGCTGGTCAAACGCCGTCATGCAGCGCGTCGCCGGTACCGAAATCCAGGTGGGCCGCCCCCTCGCCCACTCCGTCCGCGACCCCGACCTCCTCGCGTGCGTCAAAGGCGCACTCGAGCAGCGCACCGTCCAATCCGGCCGTGCCAGTTCCCTCGCTCCCGGCCGCACCTTCGACATCAGCGCCGCCCCCCTTCCTGCCGGCGGAGCACTTGCCGTTCTTCACGACGTCACCCGCATCGAAGCCGCCGAGCGCTCCCGCCGCGACTTCATCGCCAACGTCAGTCACGAACTCCGCACCCCGCTCACCTCCATCCAGGGCTACGTCGAAACCCTCATGGAGGACACCTCCACCAGCCCCGAGACTACCCGCGAATTCCTCACCATCATCCGGAAAAGCGCGCGCCGCATGAACCGCCTCACCGAGGATCTACTTGCCCTCGCCGGCGTCGAAAGTCCCGACTACAAGCTCGCTCGCCAGCCCATTCGCGCCAGCGCCCTCGTCAAAGACGCAACCGAATCCCTCGGCGGCATCATCGCCGACTCCGGAATGGATCTCGAACGGGCCGGCGCGCCCGATGCCCTCGTTCTCGCCGACCCCGACGCCATGAACCAGATCTTCGGCAACCTCATCGAAAACGCCACCAAGTACGGTAAGTCCGGCGGCCGCATTCGCCTCGGCGCTCTTCTCGTCGAAGACCACGTCGAGTTCTTCGTTCAGGACTTCGGCCCCGGCATTCCCTCCGAGCACCTCGCCCGCATCTTCGAGCGCTTCTACCGCGTCGACAAGGCCCGCTCCCGCGAGTCGGGCGGCACAGGCCTGGGCCTCGCCATCGTCAAACACATCGTGCAGGCCCACGGCGGCCGTGTTCGCGCTGAAAGTGACCTCGGCTCCGGCTCTACGTTCTTTTTTTCCCTCCCCCTCGCCCCTACAAACTAGGCAATCCTCCTGCCATTCCCGAAGAAACCCGTCGTTGAGCGTAATCAACGAAGTACGTTTTCCTTCTATGTGTGAGCCATATCACCCGTACGAGGGATACCCCTTGAATGCTTGCTCGCTTAAAGTCTGTTTATCCCGTTGAGGTTTTAAGGCCTTCAGCACTGAAGAGTTCCAAAGTCTGGGGGAATGGCGTGGGAGCCACGGGAAGGGCCACTTAAAAAATATTTATGACCATAGACTTGTATTTCGCGGACCTGGAGAGACGGCTCCTCCCGGCCCCCAACTAGATCACCCACAGCCGCGGGG
>JANXQR010000402.1 GCA_025353435.1 Acidobacteriota bacterium
TCTGAGGAATGAGTGGGGCGGCCGCCTCACCAGGTTAATTGGATTAGAGCGATGGACTGGCGCGACATATCGGTCGAGAGTTCGAGCTTGCCGTTGTGTATGTCGATCCAGGCTGGGGAAGTGAAAAGCTGCAATTGCCCGGCAGCCTGCAACTGCGCGTATTGCTGTGCATCAGGGTGCTGCGGTGAGCCGAGCTTCTGCCATGCCGTGTATGCGTTGCTGTGCGCGTCGTCGATGCGATATTGGGTGAGCAAAACGCGGTCGACTCCGGCGGGGATGCCTTGAATGCTGACTGACGTTGGCGTTGATAGCGCGGGAGCGTCGACGTCATGGTAATTCCACATGAGGATGGAAGCCTGGCGCGGTGCAATTGCCGCGAGGGCATCGACGTCGGGAGACTCTCGGACGCCGTTGCTGATGAGTGTGTCGAGAGGGACGGCGCCGGTGCTGGTGGTAACGACGCGGTCGTTTGACATGAGGCCGAGCATGCGAAAGAGATTGAGAATGGGCTTGTCGACGCCGTTAGTGGCGAGCGAGCGAAAACCTTCGAAGTAATCGCGATCTTCAAACTCGAATGACCAGCTGAGCATGGAGATGAGATGAACGGCGTGGCGGTCGTTCAGGTCAAGCAGCGCTTTGTAAGCGGCGGCCGTGTATGCGGGGTAGAGCGTGCCGTTGCGGTAGTTGTTGGCGGGATTCATCTTTGACGAGCACGCCGCGCAGCCCTCGGGATCGGCCTCACTGAGGATGATGGGCAGGTGCCGGAAGCGCGGGAAGGTGGCGACGAGCGCGAATCCGCGGTCCACGTCAGTGAGTTCGCGATTGAGGCCCATGGTGACGCGGCCCGCATTGATGGTGGGAGAGCCTTTGGCGTGGAAGGAAATGAAATCGAGCGGCACGGGACCGCCGTCGGCGGCGCTCTTTCCAGAGTTCACATGTTCAAGGAAATTCCTGAGGAAGAGATTGGCCTTCTCATGTCCCGGACTGGTGGTGGCGGGACCACCCACTCTGGCGCCGGGTAGGGCTGCACGAACGCCTGCAACCGCGTAGTCGTAGAGCTTCCAATATTCCTCGGGGCTGGCGTGCCAGTAATCGATGTCGGGCTCATTCCAAACTTCGAAGTACCAGCGGAGTACCTCGTCGCGCCCATAGCGCTCGACAAGGTGAGCGGTCATGACGCGAACCAGCTCACGCCACTTGTTGTAGTCCTTGGGAGGATTGTTGGACTTGCCGGAGACGGTGGATTGCGGGAAGTGGACCTGATACGGCTGGTGACGATCGGGCAGGTCGGCAGCGAGGTCATTGGGCATGAAGCCGAGTTCGACCATGGGCCGGACGCCGGCGGATTTGTAGGCATCGAAAATGCCGTCGAGAAGCGTGAAGTCGTAGACGGGGTTTCCCTGCGCGTCTTCGCGATAGATGTTGGTTGAGCTGAATTTGAGTTCGGCGCGGCCATCGCCCGAGGTGAGGAGATGGTGGACGCGGATGTAGACCGGCACCGAGCTGAGATCGTGAAGTTCCTTCAGGAGTTCGCGGCCGTGCGGTGCTGTGGTGTAGTTGGCTTCGTCATAGCCGAACCAGTTGTAGATGGGCGTCAAGGAGCCGGAGGGCTGGTCCAGATGGACGTTGATGGTGACGGGAGATTGCGCGGGAATTGGCGATGAGCTGGCCGGGGCGCTCTGCGCAAATACCGCAGAGCTAAAGAGGCATGGCAGAGTCAGGATGCATCCGAGCAATAGTCGGCCAGTGGAGCGGTCATTGCGATTGAAGAAAAGCATGTCGTGATGAGCTTATACGGAGGAGGGGCTTGTTTTCCGAGGGGGCGATGGCGGTGAGGGTACGGCTTCACATTCAGGGGCGTCCGGAGTTGGGATCGCGGGAGTCGCCGCAGGTTTCGCCGAAGGATTCGTCGGGCGAACCTGGAGGCCAGCCGACCATGACGAGGAAGACGTCGAGCACAAAGAGTGCGATGGCCAGATCATTCAAGATGACGGCCTGGTGCGGATCGGGCCAGACCTGGTTGGCGGCCCAGAAGAGGAAGGCGAACGCGAGCATGATGGCCTTCGTCCATTCCCGCCACGGAGGGCGGTGTGCAGCCTGGTAAATGATGTAGGCGACGGCGATGAGCGCGAGGGAGATAGCAGCGAGAATGTCATGACTCTTGCCGGGAAGGAGGCGCGGCCACAGATCGCAGAGAAGAACCACGACCGCAGCCGCGAGCGTGAGGGCGCCGAGAATAACGGAAAGTGCGCGATGGGCGCGGTCAAGACGGTTGTACATGGGCCATTATTGCGCAGGCTGTCTAAGGAAGTTGAAAAGCTCCGCGCGGTGATGCGCAATGGGGGATTGGATTGGCGCTCAGACCGGACGGACAGATGCTTTAGAATTCATGAAAGCTTCACTAGCGTTAGTTGTCAGTAATACAACTTCTTATCTTGCGAATCCTTCTGGGGATTTCAGGCACCGGAGAGGTTTAACCTCACAAGGCACTCGACGAATGCGTCGATTTCCAGGAGATGTGAATTGGAAAGGGAGAATCCATGAAGTACGCCGGATTGCTGGTGATGCCGACCGGTTTCTTTCTCACATTGGCGGCCCTGGTGCTGTTTGTTGATCCAGGAAAGCAGGCGGCTTTTGTGGTCTGCGGGGTGCTGGTGGAAGCGCTGGGGCTGGCGGTGGCGGTGCGCGGACACATGCTGAACCGGGGAGATGCGCGGCCATGACGAC
>JANXQR010000476.1 GCA_025353435.1 Acidobacteriota bacterium
ATCCGCGCGGAAGGCGGCGATGGTATGGCCTGCTGCGGTGAGACGGAGGTAGGCATCGATGATGGAGAACGCGCCGGTTTCGGTGAGGAGCGGAAAGATTTTTGGGGAGAGGATGTGGATCCCGGAGAAGGCTAATGCTTGCGGGTTGGTGGTTGGGCGGACGAGTTCTGTTGTGCCGTAGATTCCGGCGCGGCGGCCGCAGAGTTGGCCGGATTCGTCGAAGAGGAGATAGCGGGAGGTGGTGCGGTTTTGCACTGCAAGAGTGGCCAGGGCGCCGCGCTCGGTGTGGAAGCGGAGCATGGCGGCGAGGTCGATGGTGGAGAGGATGTCGACGTTGTGGAGAATGAAGGGCTGGTTGTCATTGAAGAACCATGCCGCGTTTTTTAGGCCGCCTCCGGTGTCGAGGAGGATGGGCTCGTTGGAGATTTCGATGCGGAGGCCCGGCTGAGTGTGGGTGTTGAGGAATTCTTCCACGAGGCCGGAATAGTGATGGGTGTTGACGATGACTTCGGCGACTCCGGCGGCGTGAAGGCGGGCGAGAGTGATTTCGAGGAGGGTGCGGCCTGCAAGTTCGACGAGAGCTTTGGGGCGGTCGTTGGTGAGAGGGCGGAGGCGAGTGCCGAGGCCGGCGGCGAGGATCATGGCCTTCATTGTGATCTTGTCTCCAGTTCCAAACTCGCACTTTCCAATTTTTCGACTTCGATGTGGCGGAGGATGACCTCGACGCCTGGGGTGCCGCGGAGATGTTTGGCGAGTTGTTCGGCGAGAAAGACGGAGCGGTGCTGGCCGCCAGTGCAGCCGAAGGAGACCATGAGGTTTTTGAAGCCGCGGCGCTGGTAGGTGGCGACGCTGGAGTCGACGAGGGAGTTGGCGCTAGACAGGAACTGATGCACGGCGGGCTGCTGGTTGAGGTAGTCGGCGACGAGTGCATCTTTTCCGGTAAGGGGGCGGAGAGCGTCGACGCGGTGCGGGTTGGGGAGGGCGCGGGCATCGAAGACGAAACCGCCGCCGTTGCCGGACTCGTCTACTGGCGGCTCGCGGTGGAAGGAGAAGCTGAAGACGCGGACGGTGAGGTGGTCGGCGGACGAGGCGATGCCGAGGAGCTTGTCCAGATTGTCTGAGGAAGCCATGGATTGCAGCGCATCCATCAATGCGGGGAGGCCGATGGGGAGGGTGACATTTTGGGCGAGCCAGCGGAGGTTCTTTAGCGCGTACGGAACGCTGAGGAGGAAGTGGGGCTTGCGCTCGTAGAAACCGCGGAAGCCATAGGCGCCGAGCGCCTGGAGGATGCGGACGTAGACGTACGCGTAGTAGTGCTCCATGAAGGCGTCGCGGGTGATGGAAAGATGAATGGCCAGGGCGTCGATGTACTGGTCGAGTAGCTGCTGGCGGAGGGCTGGCGGCAGGTCGGCTTTGCCGTCGTAGAGGAGCGAGGCAATGTCGTATTGGAGCGCGCCTTTGCGGCCGCCCTGGTAATCGAGGAAGTAGGGCTTGCCAGCCTGATCCGCGTTGTCGTGATCCGCGGGGAGGAGCATGATATTGCGGGACTGGAAATCGCGGTAAAGAAAGAAATCGCGGCGGGCGGTGAGGAGGAAGCGGGTGAGGCGGCTGAAGTCGTCTTCAAGGGCCTGCTCGTTGAAGGGAATTCCGGCGAGGCGAAGGAAGTAGTACTTGAAGTAATTCAGGTCCCAGTTGATCGATTGGCGATCGAAGCTGGCGCGTGGGTAGCAGACTTTGTAGTTGAGGTCTCTGGCGGCTTCAACCTGGAAGCGCGGCAGGATGGCGACAACCTTGCGGTAGGCTTCAACGACTTCAGGAGCGATGGTGTCGCCGGCGCGGTGGGCGTTGAGGAAGTCGTAGAGAGTGACGTCGCCGAGGTCTTGTTCAATGTAAGCGCCGTGGGCGAGGTCGTCCGCGTAGATTTCCGGGACGGGCAGACCGTGGCGGCGGAAGTGGCGTGAGAACTCGAGGAAGGCGATGTTTTCTTCGCGCACGGGATAGACGATGCCAATTGCGGACGCGTGTCCGACGGCGCTGATAGCCCCGGCGGTGAGGCGGACGATGGTGCGGCCCGATCCGCCGAGTTGGCCCTGGAGAGGCTTCACCAGTTGGGGTGGCGTGTGGAAGTGCTGCTCGAAGAGTTTTTGTAGGACGTCCATTTGCTTAAGAGGAATGTGCTTCCCAAACGATACGCACTGCGGGGGAGAGGGCGCAAACTTTGGGGCAACTGATGGGATTAAGGATGAGTTTGTGCTGTCCCGCCCTTGCGCCAACAAAAAGGCGCAAAGACCGGGCACGGAACGTTTGTGGCCCTATTGTCTAACGAGGACGGCTGCGAGTTCAGGCGACGGCTTGAACGAGGATGGCGGTGATGTTGTCATGGCCGCCGGCCTTTTTGGCGGCTTCGACTAGGCGGGTGCAGCGATCCGCGATGGGTTGCTCGACGGCGAGGATCGATTGTACTTTTTCGTCGGAGAGCTCGCGGGTAAGGCCGTCGGAGTTGAGCAGGAAGAGGTCGCCGGGCTCGACTGCGAACTGAAAGCAGTCCGGGGTGACGTGATTCTGGGTGCCGAGAGCGCGGGTGATCATGTTGCGCATGGGGGAGCGCAAGGCTTCAGCGCGGGACATGCGGCCGAGGCGCACCTGCTCTTCGACGAGGGAGTGGTCAAGGGTGAGCTGTTCGAGGCGGCCTGCGCGAAGGCGATAACAGCGGCTGTCGCCAACATTCAGGGCCCAGACATGCGTTTCTTCGACCACCAGGGCAACGAGCGTGGTGCCCATGCCGCTGAGCTTGTAATTTCGCTCGGCGCGGGAAAAGATGGCGGTGTTAGCTGCCGAGATGGCTTCTTCAGCAACAGTGGGGAGCGGGGCTTGGCGATCGCGGGCGCAGAGCAGGCGGAGGACTTCATCGACAGCGATGGAGCTGGCGATCTCTCCGGCTGCGGCTCCTCCCATGCCGTCGCAAACGACGTACACGCCGTCTTCAACGGAATATCCGAAGGCATCTTCATTTGAGGGGCGCTTGCGGCCGCGATCGGTGACCGCCGCGGCGGTGTAGCGCACAGCTACGGTGGACAAGAGAGCACTCCCGCATGCCAGTTTACATGGGTAGGGGAAGAAATGGCAGGTTACGGGGGATCAGGGACTGAGGGACTGAGAGATTATCGGCCGGCCTGGACGGTGGCGTCGGGGATTGCGGGTGGGGCGGGTAGATCGAAGACCTGAATTCCGCCGTCCATAAGCACGGCGACGCGGCGTGCGGTGGGCGAGATGGCCACATTGCCTCCCGCGTCCAGGATGGGGCTGGCAGCGGCGCGCAGGGCAACTTTGCCGCTGGCGGCGTCGAGTATCTGCACGTCCTGACCCTTGATGTCACTAGAATCCAGGGGATTGGTGGCATTGACGGAGTGGGTTGCCAGCAGAGTCACGCGAGCGATACGGGAGCCGTTGGAACCCGAGACCAGGAGGGGCCAAACTGAATGTCCTGCGGTTGGATCTTCCCATAGTCGTTGCCCGGAGGTGGACATTGCGACCAATCCAGGCTCACCGGATGGTCCGCAGGTGGTAACGAGGAATTCCGTATTCGAGATGAAGTCAAGTTTGGGAGAACAGACGGAGTCGACCTTCCCGAGCAGGGTGCTGCCCCCAACGAAGTGATTGAAGTTGAGCACCCAGGCCGAGCCCAGGGAACGAAGGGATTCAAGGTAGCCTTCATTGTTGATCGGGAAGTGAATGGCCGAGCGGACGTGGCTTACGAGCATGACCTTGCCATCGCTTCGGCGAATAATGCGCATCACCAGGCTGGTGTCGTCGGATGCCGGCGGCTCTTCCGAGGCGATGTCAGCTGAAGCTGTGGAGGGGCTGGGGACTTCGCCGGCAACCGATTTGTGCTCTGTTGGCTCGGAGGAACCGGTAACGAAGTACTGCCGCGACGGATCGAGCTCGACCCACATCACGGGACCGAGAAAGCGAAGGAACGGCTTGAGCTGGAGAGATGGGTCTCCCAGTAGCAGGTCGTTGCGATCACGGAAAAGGAACTGGCCATGATCGAGCATGTAGAGATACCGGTCGTGGTCGTGGACGGTCCAGATGGTCTCTGCTTCGACGGCGCCAGTGGGTATTCGAATGACCACGGCGCGAATGCGGCGCTCGTCTTGAGAGTCACTGTTGGAGAGTTCGCGATGGATGAGGGTGGGAACGCGGAACGTGAAGAGGAGGCGGTCTTCGTCAAGGAAATCAAGGGACGCGAGGCTGTTGCGAAGGCCCAGATAGTACTCACTAGGAGCAGCAAAGCCAAGTGGCTCGGCGGGAATGGAGAAGCTGGGTGGGAGGGTGGCGCGAATCTGCGGGGATTCAGGTGGCGGGGTCTTCTTCTTGGAAGCGAATGTCTGAGGTGCGGCGAGAGACCAAAGGGATAGCCCGATGATTGCGCGCACAGCGAGACCCGATGGAAGAAGCGACAACGACATTGCCAAGTATTGTCTCGCAAGCGGGCGAGAAGTGGGAATAGGGACTGGAGGATAGGGCGAAGAACTTAGCGTCAGTCGTGTGCGAGAGTAAAGGTACGAATGACGGTTACGGGAAAAACTGAGGGGCGAATTCTGTGGCTAGGCTACGGGGCGTGCGCGCTGGCTGGCTGCCTGTGGGGCACGGGATTCTACTTTGGTCGGCTGGCAATGAACGAGATGAGCGTGGAGTACATGGTGCTCTACCGCTTTCTGTTTGCTTGCGTTGGGATGCTTCCGGTGTTGGTGATGAACCCCACCCCACGAATGAAGACCTGTTCGTGGGGACCCCGGCATCGTGTGCGGCTGACGGGTGAGGAGATCAAGCTGCTGCTGATTTCAGCGGCGCTCGGGGTGCCCGTGCAGTTTCTCATTCAGTTTCATGGGTTGGAACACACGACAGTGAGCCACGCTTCGTTGATGGTGGGATCGATGCCGGTGCTGCTAGCGGCTGCGGCGGCGATGTTTGCGGGCGAGCGGCTGGATTGGATTGGATGGGCGGCGCTGGTGGGATCGACTGTGGGAGCGGCCTTGATTGTGATGGGCGCGCATCATGGGCCGGCGGCGCAGGGCGAGCCGACACTCTATGGTGATTTGCTGGTGGTGGCTTCACTGTGCACCGCGCTCGCGTGGATTCTACTGAGCAAGAAACTGATGATGACGCACAGTCCGCCGGTGGTGACGGCTTACACGATTCTGTCAGGAACCGTGATGCTGGCCGCATGGATCCTGGTGCCGCTGGCGGTGAAGCCGTGGATCCCGAATGGCAGCTCCCCGATGCCATTTGCGCACGTGAGCATGACCGCGTGGGTGGCGCTCGTGATCAGCGGAATTGCGTGCACGGCGACCACAACATTCTTGTGGAACTGGGGTATTCATCACGTACCGGCATCGCGCGCCGGCGTGTTTCTGAATATCGAGCCTGCGCTTGGTTCGTACCTTGGCGTGCAGTTGCTGGGCGAACATCTGGGGCCGTTCGCGTGGCTCGGCGGAGGTCTGATTCTGGTGGCGGCAATTATTCTTACAGTGCGCGGACACAAGCACGAGCCGGAGATCATTCTGGAGTAGTGACCGGCATCGGAACAACGTTTTGGCGGGATTGATATAACGCGAACTAAGGTTTTCTTGAAGTCTGAACGACGACGCTGATTTGCAGCGCCTGACCGCCGTTAACACCATTCAGTTCAAGGTTGTTGTCTACACGCCGCAGGTGCGCCTGAGCGGGTGAAGGTGACGGTGTGCGCGAGCGCGCTTGTCATGGATCAACGACCGTTGAATTGCATGCTTGGTATAGGAAGACACGAGGTTAAGTTTCCCCGCGCCGCCATTTCAAGATAGATGCGACGTTGAACGAATCTCATGGGACACGAACCTCCGGGCTCGCTCTGGATTGCCAGTTGTGACCTTGTGGGGGCAGCTGACGTCTAAGCGGGAAAGTATGGGTCCGATTATGTTGTTACTTAGATGGGCTGAACCGGCGGATAGATTGTCTTATAAGGCGGCGAGAAGCCGGCGAAGAGATTTCCTCGAGTTGGTGGGAATATACAGCCTGATCCTGCTGGTGATTTGGACACCGCAGCCGTGGCAGGAGCCACTGGGCGGCTTGGCGGCACTCACCATTATTGCGGTCATTGCGGTGTCATATGAGGGCCGGCGGCCGATGGGGCTGTGCACTGTGAACCTCGTGAAATCGCTGTGGGGTGTGGTGCTGGCGATGGTGATTGCCTTGTTTGCGGTATTTGTAGCGGGGCGCACGCACACGCTGCACGTGGTGAGTTCGCCGTGGTGGGCACTCCGAGATTATGGGACGTACGCAATCTGGGCTGGCATGCAGCAATTTATTCTGCAATGCTTTTTTCTTCCGCGCACGCTTCGACTGCTGCGCAATGCACCGGCGGCGGCAGCTGTTTCCGCGGTCCTGTTTGCAATTGCGCATCTGCCCAATCCGTTGCTGACGATGATTACGCTGTTCTGCGGACTGGCGTCGTGCCTGTTCTTTCTGCGCTACAAGAATTTGTGGCCGCTGGTGCTGGCGCACGCGATTCTGGGGATTTCGATTGCGATTACGATTCCGGAATCGCTGGACCACAGCATGCATGTGGGCATCGGCTATCTGACTTGGGCGGGTGGATCAGGAGTGGAGCATGCGGCGGTGAGATAGCGCGCGAACGCGTATTTTCAGACTTCGAACGAGAGTTGCTGCGAGGACCAGACCGAAACAGGCTTGGGCTCGGAAGCCAGATCGTAGACGAGGCGTTCGAGGACGAGGCGTTTGTCGGGCGGCGATGAGCGCAGTTCGAGGTCGGCGCGGGCGATCAGGCGCAGGGCACGGGTGAGATCGCGGCGGCTTTTGTAACGACGTGCCTGGCGGATGAGATCGTCTGCGGCGAAGGGCGGGATGCGGAAGCCCTGCCAGAGCGCTTGCCAGATGGCGCGCTGATCGCGCACATTCTTTTCGAGAATCACGAGCATTTGGCGGAAGGTGCGAGCGAGCATGTAGAGATGGCCGATGGCGGAGTCTTCGCCGGCATCGCTCGAATTGAGCAGGCCATGCAGCAGGGCGAGTGCTCGGGCGGGATTGCGTGAGCTGATGGCGTCAGTGAGCTCGTAGAGGGAGCGCTGCTTGGCGCCGAGAATCATAGTTTCAACATCGCCCAATGTGATGCGGCCGCGACCAAGCGTATAGAGCAAAAGCTTCTCAACTTCGGATGCAATCATCATCATGTCGGCGCCGAGGCTGTCGACAAGTTCGCGGGCGGCGTCGGGCTCGATGCGAGTGTCGGCATCCTGAGTGGTGGCAGTGACCCAGCGCATTGCGTCTTCTTCGTTGACGCGGGCGAGCTCGACCATGCAGCAGTGCTCGCCGAGGGTTTCAGTAAGGCGCTCGAAGCGGTTCTTGTCGTCCATCTCCATGCGGCGCGCGTCGGATGGAATCCGAACGAAGTCGGCGACAAAGATGAGAAGGGCCTGCGGATTGGGCGACCGGAAGTAGCGATCGAGCGCGGCGAATTCGTCTTTCTTCGCGCCGCGGGTGTAGAGCTGGCGCACATTGCGTATGAAGACGACCTGGAAGGGGGCCATGAGAGATGGCGTCTGGGCGCGGTCGAGGATTTCGAAGATGGAGCAGGAGCTGAGATCGAGGTCGGAGAGGCAGAAGTCGCGCAAATCGGGCGGGACGAAGGCCTTCAACACCGCGTTGCGGCAGCGTTCTTGCAGGAAGAGTTCGTCGCCGACAAGGATGTAACCCGGCTTGAGGGGGCCTGAATTTGCAGCTGCAGCTTCAATCTCGGCCACAAAACGCCCAACGGCGCTGAAGCCGGCGCCCCAGCGGGAGGCGGTCATCGGCCTTCACTCCTGGCTTCACTCCTGGGGATTTGCGGGAAATCCATGCGAGAACAGGATAGCAGCGATCAGGAGTGATTCGTCGGATATAGGTGGAAAACGAGGCGTGAATTGGTTTGCGGCTAGTGGCCCGTTTTGTGCTTGCTGGCATTGATGGCGGAGCGGGCTTCGCGGTCGGCCTCGCGGCGCTTTTCGGTCTCGCGCTTGTCCCAATCCTGCTTGCCCTTTGCCAGCGCCAGCTCGCATTTTACGCGGCCGTTGCGGAAGTACAGGCGGGTGGGGATGAGCGTGTGGCCTTTGATCTGCGTCTTTGACAATAGCTTGCGAACTTCCTCGCGATGCATGAGGAGCTTGCGGGTGCGCGTTTCATCGTGATTGGAAATATTTCCGTGGGAGTAAGGCCCGATATGCAAGTTGAGCAGAAACGCCTCGTCGTCCTTAATGAGGCCGTAGGCGTCCTTGAGGTTCGCCTTCCCTTCGCGGATGGATTTAACCTCGGTTCCGCGCAAGGCCACGCCTGCCTCGAATTTTTCCAGCAGGAAGTAGTGGTGGCTGGCGGCCCGGTTTTGGGCGGCATCCCGCTCGCCGCTGGCCACGGGATCGCGCGGGCGCGGCGTCTTGGGCGCGGTAGGGCGGTCGGGATTGGTGATCACGTGGCTGGTTTGGCGGGCCATTGTTACGCGTCCTTGAATCTTCATCGTAGCATCGGCGGAGATTCGGAAATCTGCGCTGGAGCATCGTCTTACGGCATTGGGGCTTTGCTAGAATGGGGCATCGTTGGATGGGCAACTTTTCCCGAGACAATCGCATACCGAGCGGGCAATTGAGCCCGCATCAACACGATGACCCCTCCGGCACCTCGCCGGCGGGTCCGACGCCAGGGAGTTCGATGAACAACACTGGTCTTCCGGCTGCCTCCAGACTCGGCTTCTGGGTAGCCTTTATTGCCATCTCTGTCCTCACCGGTTCGAGCGCAGCGCCGCTTTGCGCGCAGTCGGCCAACACGTTTTACAAAGATGGCCATGCCGCTGAATTGCGTGACGACTTTGACGCGGCCTACCAGGACTATCAAAAGGCATACGCCAAGGACCCGAAGGAACTGCGCTACCGTACAGCGATGTACCGGGTGCGCTCCACCGCCGCCGCTCAGCACATGTCGAAGGGAAGGCAAATGGAGCAGGCGGCCGACTACCAGAATGCACTGACCGAGTTAATGCGCGCTGGCGAGATCGATCCGGGCAACGAAGCAGTGACCCAGGAGATCAACGCGATCCGGCTGCGTATGGGCCAGCCGAGCATCGCCCCTCCGGGAATGACGCCGGAAGCAGCGGCGGCACAGGACGAACTCAATTCGATGGGCTCGCCGGTCAGGTTGAAGCCGGTCTCGAACGAGCCTCTCACACTGCATATGACGGAGGATTCCAAGGTCATCTACCAGGCCATCGGGCGCGCCGCCGGCATCAACGTACTCTTCGATCCCGACTACACATCGAAGCGCATCCAGGTGGACCTGACTAATTCCACGCTGATGGATGGATTGCGAATCGTGGGTGTGTTGTCCACCACATTTTGGCGCCCGATCACGACCAACACCATCTTTGTCGCCCAGAATTCGCCTTCGAAACGTAGAGAACTGGACGAGCAGGCAGTGCAGACGTTCTACCTGACCAACGCCTGGCAGCAGAACGACCTGAACGACGTGACGACGGCGCTGCGCAACGTGCTGACCAACATCAAGGTGTACGGAGTGGCCAGCCAGAATGCGCTTGTGGTGCGAGGCACTCCGGATGAGTTACTTTTGGCTCAGAAGCTGATCAACGATCTCGACAAGGCGCGGCCGGAGGTTGTGGTCGATATCGCCGTGATGGAAGTAAGCAAGAACTGGGAGCGCAACCTCGGCATCTCGTGGCCAAGCAGCGCCAGTGTCGCCCTGCAACCACCCACGAGCACCACCAGCACCACTACGGGCGGCACGACGACCGGCGGCACGACGTCGACTGGGCTCACCTTGAACAACCTGGCCAACTTGAACTCCAACAACTTTGCGGTGACGGTGGGCTCGGCCACTGCCAACATGCTGCTGACCGACTCGAACACCCGTATTCTGCAGAATCCCCGCCTGCGTGCGACCGATGCACAGAAGGCGACGATGAAGATCGGCGAGCGCATCCCAATCGCCACAGGTTCCTATCAGACGGGCGCGGCCACTGCCCTGGTCAGCTCACTGGTCAACACGCAATTCCAGTACCTGGATGTTGGTGTCAACATCGAAATCACGCCGACGGTGCATTTCGACCGCGATGTGACGCTGAAGATGAAGATCGAAGTGACGGCGCAGGCCGGATCGACGACGATCAGCGGCGTAACCGAGCCGATCATTGCTCAGAAGAGCACGGAAGAAGTGGTGCGGCTGCGCGAGGGCGAGGCTAACATCCTGAGCGGCATTCTGAACCAGCAGGACCAGGTGAGTTGGAGCGGAATTCCGGGCCTGAGCTCGATTCCGATTTTGAAGTATCTGTTCGGCTCGAAGGATCACACTGTCACCAACGATGAAGTGGTGTTCCTGATGGTGCCACACATTGTGCGCGGGAACGACGTGTCCCCAACCAACCTTCGCCCCATCGATACGGGAGTTGGCCCGAACATCGAACTTCGCCGCATCGTGGCAGAGGGACCGGGAGCGAACAGCCCGGCCCAGGTTCAGTCGGTGGAAACACACTCGATAGCGCCAGCTTTGACGGCTGCGGGGCCGGTGCCGGGGCAGACCGCCGTAACCGCCGCTCCGGGTGCGATGGCGCAGATGAACGCCGCTGCCAACAACCCGGTGGCCGCTATTCCTCCTCCCAACCTGACTGTGATCCCGCCGAATCCGACAACCTCGACACTGCCAGCGACAGTCCCGACGCCCACAGCAACGCCAGGCAGCGGGCCGCCAGGGGCGGGCACGGTTCGCCTGATGCTCAATTCACCAGGACCCGTCAAAAATGGAGCCACTTTCCAGATTCCGGTTGTGATCAGCGGAGGGGCTGATGTCACCGCCGTGCCGTTGCAGATGCAATACGATCCGGCAAAAATGTCGTTGGTCAACGTGGGGCCGGGCGACTTCCTGAGCCGCGACGGGCAGTCAGTGGCAGAAACCCACCGCGACGACGGTCCTGGAAATATCAGCCTGAACATCTCGCGACCGCGCGGAGCCACCGGGGTGAGCGGCGCGGGCGTGGTGTGCGTCCTAACTTTTCAGGCGAAGGATTTGGGAGATACCAGTTTGTCAATCACCCGAGCGGGGGCTACCACTAGCTCAGGACAGGCATTAACGGTTCAAGCGACCCAGACTAGCATCAACATCCAATAGTCCTATAAATCCAGTAGTCTGAAAAGAATGTTTGCTTCAACTAGACTTGGAGCAAGAAACCCGGTTTGAGAATGCGGTAAAACAGGTGACAGTATTAGATGAATAGGCAGTTGACAATCCGAAAAGGGGAGCGCGGGCTCACATTAGTTGAGTTGATCGTGACGGTTGCGATCCTTGCCGTTTTGGCCTCTGCGGCAGTGCCGATTGCTCGTTTTCAGGTAAAAAGGCAAAAGGAGCGCGAGCTCCGATACGACCTCTGGATGATGCGGGACGCTATAGATAAGTACAAAGATGCTGCGGACAGGGGAGCATTCCAGACGAAGTTGGACAGCCAAAACTATCCTCCTGACATGCAAACGTTGGTGGATGGGGTTGATATTCAGGGGAAAAAGGTCAAGTTTTTACGCCATATTCCCGTGGATCCGATGACTGGCAGCAACGAATGGGGCCTCCGCTCGATGCAGGACGATCCGAAGTCGGACTCCTTCGGCGGGCAGAGCGTATTTGATGTTTATTCGAAGTCGCCGGGTACAGGCCTGGACGGCACCAAGTACACAGATTGGTAGGAATAGTCATGGGCAAGAATCGCAAATGCAACGCGGGATTTACGCTGGTTGAACTGATGATCGTTATGGCGATCATCATGGTTCTGGCGGTGGTGGCGGTGCCCAGTTATATAGGAGCTATGCGCCAGGCGCGGGAGGCAGTCCTCAAGGAAGACCTTCATGTGCTTCGCAACGCGATTGATTCTTTTACGGCAGACAAGCAGAAGGCGCCGCAATCTCTGGAGGACCTGGTAACGGAAGGCTATCTTAAAAGCATCCCGGATGATCCGATGACGCGCACCGCGAGTACTTGGGTCGTGGATTCGAGCTCAGATTTGCATGCTGTGGACCAGACGGACCCCGGTATCGACGACGTGCACTCGGGCTCGCAGGAACAGGGTACGAACGGGAAACCCTACTCAGCCTGGTAGCTAGACAGCTTGGCTTCCAGCATCTCCCGTCTAGTTGATGTCAGGCCACCCATTGCGGCAATGCGTTAGGGTATGGAAGGACCCCTTCCATGCCCGGCAATCTTCCTTTCAATCCCGATTGGCAAAACCAGCTTGAGCCGGTTTACCGGCTCTATGCGGCACTGGCTCGCGAAATGGACCCCGAAACCGGGTTAGGCGGCAAGTTGTTGTATGCCGGAGAGTTGAACGAGGATGGCTGCCGCCTGGTGCGGGCCGCGAATATTGCCGGAGCAGCATCCCTGAGCGCGACTGCAGACCCCGAGGCTTTGCGACGCGCCAATCGCGAGGGAGTGGCCGATTTCCTGGTAACTTCGCTGGACGAGGCTCTACGCATCCTGAAAAATGAGGTTCGTAAACGGCATGCCGTGTCTGTTGCGGTGTCGGTTGCCCCAAGCGCGATGGTGGCGGTAATGATCGAGCGCGGTGTGCTGCCGGATCTGCTGCCCCCAGCGAATTGGGGTGCGGGCGCGGCAAGTGTTGATGGATTCCTGACCCGCGGCGCACGCCCAGTTGAGGTCGAGCCGCCATCTGATGGCAAGGTCTTTAGAATCTGGGCGCAAATGCAGCCTGATTTCGAGGCCCTCGCCGTGGAAATTCTGCCGGAAAATGACCACGTAAATCGTCGCTGGCTGCGGCTCTCACCGCGCTATCTGGGCCCTTCGGTCCGACGGGTTCGCTCGCTGGCTTGTACGGCGGAGATAGCGGATCGGCTGGCGGCGCTTGGGACTTCACAATAGGTCGATCTGACAATTATCTCCCGAGAGCCGGCCTGCAAGAAAAGTCCAGTTGATTGAATCGGCATCGAGGCTCGATGGCGCAAATTACTTGGATGGCGCGGGCGCGCCTGCGCGTGTGAGGTTGAGTTCGAGGGGTGTGCCCTGCGACCATGTGCCCGCGATTGCTGACGCGTCGGCATTGACCGTGCCCTCGAAGGTGCCGTGGACGGAGTCGACCGTCAGGCTCAGCTTCGACCCTATGAGGGTGACAGCGGTGACCGGGATTCCGTTTGCGCCCTGGTCGACGCTGTCAAGGTTGCCGGAGAGTGCTCCGTCTTTGGCTGCCACGAAATGGAAGACTAGGTGGAGTTCGGCTCCGCCGGCGCTGAGTGTGCCCTTCCAGTCTCCAGCGATCTGCTGCGACGGTACCGACTGGGACGCTGCCTCGACACGTTTCAGCGTGAGATCGGAGCTGTCCGGTTGCGGGTCGGTCTGAGTCCAGGTTCCTGTCACTCCATTCCCGTCCTTGCTCAAGACGCCCTTGAAAGAGCCAGCGATGTGGACGGTCCCCCCGCTGGCCTGCATCTGGTCGTCGACGGCCAAGGTAAAGTCCGATCCTTTGAGCGCCATCGTTTTGACCTTGATGCCAAGAATTCCCTCGTCCACGTTGTCGAATGTTGAGGTGACGCTGCCGTCAGCGGCTTTGGTCACGTGCCATGCGATGCGGAAGTTCTGTCCGCCTGCTGCCAGGGTTCCCGTCCAGTCGCCAGCAAGTTCAGCCTGGGCAGAGCAGACCGGAGTCAGCGAGACAGCGGCGAGGAAGGTGGCGGCGAAAAATTTCACGATGGGATTGCGCATGCGTCTCTCCAGAGCTTGAAATTCCACAACGGCACGCCGGTGCGGTTCGCGATCGGCGGCTGCAGGGAAATCATGCTGGCAGAGAGTACGCGATCAAGGGCAGAAAAGTTCTGCGTGGCCCATTCAATCGCATCCAGACAAAGGCCCCTTCCAGCGCCTACAATGCTTCTTGTCATGGCCAAGGCGATCGAAGAGGTATTTGAGGTGGCGTGTCCCGATTGCGGGGCGATGCTTAAGATTGACGGGGCAACGGGGCTGGTGGTCAGCCATACCCCGGCGCCGCGCAAACGGATGTTCGAGGACCTGGAGACGGCGGCGCAAGCCATGCGCGAGCAGGAAGAGCGCAAGGAATCGATCTTCCGCCAGAGCGTGGACGCGGAGCGCAACAAGGATGATTTGTTGGAGAAGAAATTTGCCGAAGCGCTGCGCAAGGCCAAGGATGCGCCGGAAGGCAAGCCGTTTCGCGAATTCGATCTGGATTGAGCGCTGGTGTGGACCACCATCTGGCGAGCCGCTGCATCCCTGTAGAACGGGGTCCGGATTTACCGGAAGCGCGACTATCGAGAGCCGGACTCGAATTCCATCGACAACGGCGGGTTCCGATCAGCCGAATTGAGACGCGGGACACAACACAAAAGGAGAGACCATGGGCGCCAGTACAATACCGCAGTCGGAATCAGTGATTGAGCCGGAGGGATATGTGGAATCGCGCCAGGAAACCAGACTGAAGGAAGCCCGGATGGACCCGGACTGGATGCGCATCGGGGTCGGCAGCACACTGCTGACCGGTTCGCTTCTGCTGCTGACCGGCAAGCGCAAGGCGGGACTGGTGCTGACGTTTGCCGGAACGGCGCTGGCCATTCTCGAACATCAGGACCTTGTGAGCGAATGGTGGAATGCCCTGCCGCGATACCTGAACGACGCACAGCGCATGCTGGACCAGGCGGCTAACACGGTGGAGGATCTGACCGCAAAGGGCGAGCAGGTCAAATCGCTGTTCAGGAGATAGCGACCAGCCCCGCCTGAATGCCCAACTGGCGCCGTCCTGATTCAGTGATGCGGTGCGGCGTCCATTGCGGCTCCCAAACAAGAATTAATTCGACCTTCGAGATGTCCGGAATCCCGGCCAGGCGGTTTTGCACCTGTTCGAGGATGAGTCCATTCGCGGGACTCTCCGCCTTGGTCAGCGTCAGAGTGACCCTGACCCACTGGCGTGGCCATTTGGGCGTGGAGTCGGGATCGGGCCCCGTTTCGACTCCATAGATCACACCCAGATCGACGAGATTCAGCTTCATTTCCGGATCAAAGCAGTCGCGGAGCGCGGTGAGGATTTCCGGTTCGGTGAGCATATTCAGCCTTCAGGTTCGGCCAGCTAATTCTTTCGCTCGACCAGGTAGCGGGCAACGGATTTGAGTCCGTCGGCACGGCTGCCGAACGGCGCAAGAGCGGCGAAAGCTTCTTCGATCAAATCAGCCGCGTCGCGCTGGCTCTGTTCAATGCCGAAGACGGCCGGCCAGGTAGCCTTCTCGGTGGCGAGATCCTTGCCTGCGGTCTTTCCCAATTGCGCAGAGTCGACCGTCATGTCCAGCACATCGTCGACGATCTGGAAGGCCAGTCCGGCTTTACGGCCGAAGATGTCGAGACTTGCAACGTCAGTGGCGGTGGCTCCGGCGAAGACCCCGCCGGCAACCACACTGACGCGGATGAGCGCACCGGTCTTTGCTCTGTGAATGGCTTCGACGAGCTGCGGCGTGGGCTTCTGGTGTTCGCTTTCGATGTCGAGCACCTGGCCGCCAATCATGCCATCCACGGTGCCGACTGCATTCGCGATCAGGCCGATGATTTTCACGGTTGCTTCCGGCGGGCACGCGAGGCCGGCGAGCACTTCAAAAGCGCGCGTCTGCAACGCATCGCCCGCAAGGATCGCAATGGCCTCGCCGAAAGCCACATGGCATGTGGGCTTGCCTCGGCGCAACTCGTCGTTGTCCAGAGCCGGCAGGTCGTCGTGGATGAGCGAGTAGGTGTGCAGCATCTCGATGGCCGCGCCGAGGTTCTCGATGCCCGAGGGAATCGCGCCCGCCATGGCGACGGCTGCCTGCATTGCGAGGACCGGACGCAGTCGCTTGCCACCCGCGAAGGTGGAGTGGCGCATCGCACTGTGAATGGAAGACGGAATTGTATCGACCGACGGAAGCAATGACTCAAGCGCACGGTCAGTGAGTTCCGCGCCTTGCTGGATCAGGGATTTAACATCGACCGGCATTGCCCTCATTTTAGCCTAGGCTGCGTACGTCGCCGGACCAGCAAACCGAGCGTGGTGACAAGCATGATTGCGAAGAAGCTGATCCAGCGGCCCACGCGGACGTCGGTTGTCGTGTTCCAGTCGACTGAGAGGGAGATGGGCCCCGATGGGATGGGAATCGCCATCAGGCCGTCCTGCCGCAGGGGACGCGCTGTGATGGCAACCCCATTTACGCGAATTGACCATGCCGGATACTCGCGCAGGCGTAGTACAAGGAAGCCGGCTTGCGGCGCTGTTGCGTTCACGCGCTTGTGCTGCGACTGAATCGGGCCATTTGCTGTATCGAATGGAAACGTGGCGAGGCAGCTACCTTGTTCGGAGGACCACTGCGGAGTCAGGTCCGGGTCGCCGCCGCCGAGGGGGATCGTGGGATTCGCGACCAGGCACGCGGCAGGGAGGTCCATGGCGACCAATTCGTTATCGGCATCGGGCGGTGCGTACTCGTCGGTCCCTTCGGTGCCCCTGCCCGTGACGACCGCGCCAACCACAAACGGGGTCGAGTCTTCCGGGTCGCAATTCTGGTAGAAAGCAATGCCCGCGAAGCCGGCCGAACCTAGAAAGACAAAACAGCAAGCGACGAGGATGAGATTGCGCCACCAGCGGGTCGTCATCCACACTGCATTCGCAACAAAAATTCCCATGGGTGCTTCGACTACCAAAAGCCAGCGCCAGGGAAACTGCAGGAAGCGCAATTTCGGCAAAGAATTCCAGATGAAGAGAGAAATGGGCAGTTGAAGCATTAGAACCACGACCGGGATCAGTGCGAGCGGAATCCACCAGCTTGGATTGCCGGGGAGGCGCTTGCGACGCCAGCAGATCAGCAAGGCGATAAGAGCAACTGCGATCATGGCCAGGCCGACGGCCGAGACCTTCCATAACTCGAAATCATGTTGTTCGAGCCCTGGAAGATAGTGACGGCCGAAGAGGAAGCTGTTTTCGATCAGCAGGCCGGGATCATCGGTTGCCTGACGGATGGCAACCCAGCGCTGTTCCCACGCTGCTGGCACAAGGTAAAACGCATCCAACGCGAGGCCAAGCGCTGCACCTACAAATGCGCGCAGGACTGGTATCCAAGATTGACACAAGGCTGCGACTACGAGCGCGACGGCGGCGAGCAGGTAGCTGGCCATCACGCCGACGGGGGCATTCGAAAGCCAGCAGCCGGCGAGCACGATTGCGACCGGAATTGCCGATCCCGCGAAGAATCGCTGAAATACGGAGCCGATTTCAGACCGGTCTCGATTCCCTTCCCGGAGGATAAGAAGCAGGAGTAGAGGAATCCAGAAGCCGCCGGACAACTCTGCATACGCGGACCGCTCGTAGACCGTGAAAAGCGTGTAGCCCGAGAACAGCGCGAAGCAGCCAGCCAGCGTCGCTGGGCCATCGTTCATCACCTGCCGGGCCAGCGCACGGGTGGCAAATCCAGTTGCGGCAAGCAGGATGAATGTCATCACATAGGGAACGACCATCCAGGTGAACACGGTTCCCAAGGCCGCGCCCAGCATCCACGTGAGAGGCGGATAGAAAAGGAAACGCGGCTCGCCTGCGCCATAGTTCGGGCTGGCAGACCAATGAGGATCGAGAATGCCCTGATGCCAGCTGTGCAGCGCGTCGAGCCACGACACGAGGTGGAAATCGAAGTCATGCCCGCAGGAAAAATTATAGATACGCAACGGCGCGGTCGCGATTGCCGCAGCAATCAGCAGAACCGCAGGACCGACAAGGCTCCACGCATTCCAGCTCTTCGCGCCATTCGAAGGACTTCGGCTTTGCCCTGTTCCCTGTTCCCGATTTCCAATTCCTTGCTTTTTCATGGCAGCAAATGAAGCGTGTGCCGCGTATTTGCAGCTATGGCTGCGGGGCTGAACGGCAACGCGAAGGTGCTGCCGTTGTAATATTCGTTCCACTGATCGCGGTAAAAGGCGCTGAAGGGGTTGCCGCTCTCACCGAGGACGATGTTCTCGGTTGATCCGTCGACGTCGTTCCAGTCCATGGTGAAACGCTGCGATGGGCCGAGTGTGGTGCCCACTTGCTTTACTGTCGTGGCGTCGCCGCTGAGGGGCAGGCGACCCGTCCCCGCGATGCGGCTGATCACCGGCAAAAATGGCGCCAGCGGATGCTCGATGTCCACCACGTGCCAGTTGCCATAAGCCCAATGGGTCAAATCTGAGGGCGCACTGCCATGCTGCATGCCGCGACGCACCGCCTCGGCCAGGACGGCGTCCCAGTTCTTGTAGCCGGGAGGGAGCCAGTCCGTTTCGCCGTGCATCACAATCTCTTCCTCGGCAAAATCCTTCTCGCTCCAGCGGTAGTCGTCTGCGATCTTGCCCAACTTGGGTTCAAGAATCAGCGGCCACAGAGCGAGGCGCGCCTGGTCGACGATCGATGCAGCAGCAGAGTCGGTGGTCAGGCGGCCGTCCCAGCTACGCATCAAGTCCGCGGCTTTGCGCAGGCGGTCATCTACCTTCTCGGCATGGTCGATGGCGTACGCGAAACGGTGCGCGAGTTCCTGATCGACCTCACTGTAGATGTCAGTCTGCACCGCCAGCAGGTCCTTGGGCGTGAGGTGATCGCGCCCTTGAAGCAGCTTGTAAATCCGCTCGATGCGATAGGGCGGCCCCCAATCCAGGCTCAGGAGGTACTGCGACTTTTCGGTTGTGACGCGCGCGTTGGCCGTAGCCAGAAAACCGGATAGAGGGTCGAAGGAATTGGGCATTGCGTCGAAGGGAATGTAGCCCTGCCACTCGTGTTGTGCGTTTTGGATTGGCTTGCCGGCAAGACCGCCTGGGCGGATCGGGATCCTGCCTACCGCGTGATAGGCGATGTGCCCCTGGTCGTCGGCGTATACCACGTTCTGCGTCGGGAAGTCCCACGTTCTAAGTGCCGCCGAAAATTCACCCCAGCTCTTCGCGGTGTTCATTGCGTAGAGTGGCACTGAGTTCAGCGTGGCGTCATTGAGCGTCCACTTGAGCGCGACAGGTTGCGGCAGCGGCTGATTGAAAAAGATTGGATCCAGCAGCGGCCCGTGATTGGTGGACTGGACATCGATGGAAATATCGGCCGCTCCTCGCACGTGAATCACCTCGAGATCCATCGTTAAGCGTGTCCATGACCCGTCCGGTTGCTGGTAGTTCCCCTTGCCGTCGAGCTTCTCGTCGTAGAGGTCCTGCACATCGCCGTATAGCGCCGTAAATCCCCACGCGATGTGCTCGTTGTGCCCGGCGACAACCATCGGCATGCCCGGTAGCGTGACCCCTGCAGCATGAAAGCCCGGCGCCTGCAGGTCCGCCATGAACCAGATATTGGGTTCGGTCAACGCGAGGTGCATGTCATTGGACAGGAGCGGCTTCCCGCTGACGGTGTGCTTGCCCGAAATGACCCAGTTGTTGGAGCCCAGCGCGCAGCCATCGCAAGTCAAGAGACCCATGTCAGCGCGGAGTTCGGTCAGGTTGAGGGGGGCAGCTGACGGGAGAAGGCGGGTCTGGGTGCGCTCGTCTTCCTCATCGCCGTCAGTAGGCGGTGGAACGGGACGCGGCTGGGTGAGATCAATGACCTCGCCGGTGGGCGGCCGGTCGCGCCACGAGCCCACGGGATACAGTTCCTCCTCAAGTTTGGGGTTGTTCAGCTTTGCGGAGATTTCTTCGCGCGCCAGCTTCACATCCCAATGGGTGTCGAGCATGTCCACCATCATCATGGCGATGCTCATGGAGTCGGCGCCGGACCAGGGCTTGGGCTTGTAGGCGAGGATGCGAAACTCCTCTGGCAGTGTGTCCTGGTGCAGCTGGATGAATAGGTTCACGCCGCTCGCATAGTCGTCGAGCCGGCGACGATCGTCAGGGCCCAGGTTCGCGTAAATGCGCAGAGCGGTCTTGCGAAAGCCCATCACACGCTGCACCGTGTCATGGCGGATGAGGCGAGAACCCAGCACTTCGGCAAGCTCGCCGTTGGCGTTGCGACGGTAGGTGTCCATCTGCCATAGACGGTCCTGCGCGGTCACGTAGCCCTGCGCGAGGAAGAGATCGTCCTGCGTTGCGGCCGCAATGTGTGGCACACCGTGGGCATCGCGGCGGATGATCACCGGCGCAGAGATGCCGGCGATGTGAACGTCTCCATCAAGCTGCGGAAGCGCGGCCATTGTGACGGAGCGCATCCACAAAACGCCGATTCCGGCGAGAATCAGCACCAGCAGCACGATGCCTGCCAACACCCCTGAGACGGCACGCAGCCAGCGAGGTCGCGGCTTGGGTGCGGACTTCACTTTGGAAGCTGCCTGGATCGAAATTGGATCGGCCATTGGGTCAACAACAGGATACCCCTATCGTGGCGGAGCTCTCAGAGGAAAGGGCATCAGCAGGTGCGGATGATGGCTGAATCCATGCGGGTGAAATGCCAGGCCCGCACCCATTCCAGCGTTCAATTGCTGAGGCTGAAGGAAGGCAAGCGGGGCGCCAATTCCGCCGGTGACCAGCGCGCCAATAAGGCCAGCTTGCGCGGCATGGCCGGCGTCAGTGTTGGACGTGGCAGCAATTCCTACGATGAGGCCGCCGCCGATCATGGCGGACAGAAGGCCGGGATGTCAATTGCGCGGTGCTCTCACGACTCGTACGTCGAGCACCGAAGTGCGCTCGAAACGATACCCGGCTCCGTCAGGACTTCCCGACAAATCGCAAAACAGGAATTCATCCGTGGCGCCCGCGAATCGGCAACGCAGCGGTGGACCGTAGGTGTTAGTGACCAGCACTTCCTGGCCATTTGCGATTCGCTGAGCGCGGGCCCATAGTCGGTCGGAAGGCGAGTTCAGCCCAGGAGAGGGTGGGTTCGAGGTTGAGGTGGATGGAACGGGCGACGTCGCCGGCGCGGCTTCATCGGGTAGTGCCTGCACAATGGAGATCGCCGGTGTTACGACGAGGGCGACGAGGATGAAGCTGAAGTTCTTCATACCTCGCAATCGTAGGCGCGAGTCCTTCCGCGGAGTGCGCCACGTGGGACAGTTTCTGAGGTGTCACATCACCTGATTGTCAGAGTACGGGGGGTGGGACGACGCCGGTCTCCTGCAACGCGGCCTCCGCGGTGCGGAGGTGCTCGATGGTCGCCGCCGACAGCAGGCGAAAGACAATGGCGCGGCAGCCTCCGGGAAGCTCGGCAGCCGCAACCACATCGCAAACCACCGCGGACGTCGCAGCCAGGCCGCGTTTCCAGTTTGGCCGCGTGGCATCACAGACCAAGAGGCTCTCCGGCGCAATGCCGGTGGCGATGAGCATGGTGTGGGCGATGCGCTGGAACTCCGGCCAATGCGATGCGATGCCCACCAGCACTCCCGGAGGCGCGGGCAGATAACTGCCCAGCTCAGGCGCCACGGGATGGACTTGCAGCTCTGTCAATTCAGCTCCGGCGGGCAGAAGCTTGCGCACGGCGGCGGCCTTGCTGGGAAGAACCACCGCCATCGCACCGTCGAGTTGTTTCTCGCATTCGTTTGGCACGCAACCTGAGACGGGCAGAGACAGTGATTGCTCCATCTCCTCAATCACGATGCGGCGGAGTTCCGGATCAGGCTCGATTAGGAGCCAACGACCGGGCGGGTCCATCTGCAGCCAGCGGCGCATGCGCCCACGCACCAGGGACGGCGGCGCGCCGAGCTTGCGCGCCCGAACCATGAGGTCTCCGATCAGTTCGTCCACTGCAAATTCCGTGGTGCGCGGCTTTGGCGGGCGCGTGGCGCGCACATAAACGCCGCTGCCGTGGCGGAACTCCAGCCACCCCTCATGCTCAAGCTGGCGATAAGCAGCACTGGCGGTGTTGGCATGGATGCCGAAGCGGCGCGCCAGATCGCGCGTCGATGGCAGACGCTGACCGGGCGCCAGATCGCGCGACACAATGCCCAGCACTACTTGCGTGGTGAGTTGTTCACGCAAGCTGACATTTCCCGTGCGGTTGAGCCAGAGTCGCAAGGTGCCTTTCAACTTGCAACGGTTTCAGCGAGCGCGGTCGACGCCTTGGGATGGCTCTTGCGACCATACAGAACCAGCAGAGCCAGCAGCAGCAGTGCAACGATGGGCAGAACTAGAATGCTGCCCTCAGGGCCGTCCGTGCCGCCGCTCCACAATGCGGAGCCAGCCGGAGTGGTGGTGAACAGATGTCCTTTGGCAACGAAGCCGCTGTCCGCAGTGCCGTAGAAGTAGGTCTCGGCCCAATCCCACGCGGCGTGGCATCCGATGGCCCACCAGGCTGATCCAGTGAGGCGCACGCTCACGCAGAACACAAATCCGATGGCTCCGGCAGCCAGGATGCCGATCCACGTTTCACCATTGTTGCCGGTGTGGATGAAACCAAAAATCGTGGAGCTCACCCAAGCCGCCTGCCAGAAGCCGCTCCGTGGCGTTTTAATCAGGTAAAGGTAAAGGCAGGGGAAGAGGCCCAGCACCGCCACGGCAGCCGGGAGGCTGAAGGCCACCGCCACCCCGGTCGA
>JANXQR010000465.1 GCA_025353435.1 Acidobacteriota bacterium
TGAACTGATCCCACGTATCGCACTGTTTGATCGACCAGAGGACCGCTTCCTTGAGCTTCTTCAGCGGCACGTTGTCGGGATCCCTCATGCCCTAGAGCTTTTTGTCGAAGTCGTAGAGCGGTTGGATCGACCGCTTGTCGGGCAGCGTTCCCAGGACTCAGATAATGTCGGTTTGGATGCGGATATCGACGCCCAGCGCGTCCACGTCCAGCATCTGCAACAGCCGCGGGACGATGCACGGGTCTTCGTACAACCCGCCAACATGCCGAGTCCCTTGGTGACCGCCTCCGCGTTCTTGGTGGATGCTGCCCGCACAGTCATTCATCTCCCTTCGGTTGATGGGTTGGTTGTTTGCATCGGCATCTCTTATGAAGCCTCAGCCGCGGGTGGTCAACGCATGCATAACCGGCGTGGCGTCCCAAAACGCATAGAGCGACGCGATCCGACGATCCTGATCGAAGATGAACACATCGATCCCGCTAAACTCCGTCTGGCTGCCGTTCTTGCCGTGCGCCACTGCGCTCCACGTGACCGCGGCGCGGCTGTGAGCACACACGGTATCAACCGGGACGATGTCCAATTGCTTGCACAAGCCGAGGACACCCGTTAAGAACGCTCGAACACCGTCGTGCCCGACATGGGGAGGCGCGCCGACTGGATCGTGACTGACTCCGTCGTGAGCGAAGAGACCGACAAATCCGTCCACGTCGGCCATCCGGATCAACCGGTAATAGAGAGCGATCAGCCGCTGCAAATCGTTCGTGCTCATGGTGTCCTCTCAGCCCTGGGAAATCGCTTCGACCAACTGGGCGTTGGTCATCGCGTGACCGTTGATACCCCACGCCCCATCTACCACGTGGACGACGTTGATCCAAATACGTTCTTTAGGCAGTTTTTTCCCCGACAGTTCGTGAAGAATGTCGGTCGCTTCAGCGAAATATCCTTGTTGAATGTCTCTGGCATGAAACGCAAACGACGGCACTTTCCATTCGATCCAGGCGGCAGAAGCTTCTTGCGAGCCCGAGAACGTCAATCCCTTCGGGACGATATGGATCGAGCCCGTAACGTTGGGCGTCATGACCGTATTGCCGGCGAGACCATGCCATTTCAGCATGGCATCGCACAGGCGCGCGAACGCTTGTTTTTCGGTTCCAATTGGCAATACCCCTTCCGAGAGTGTGAGAGTCAGTGGCATGAGGGTCTCCTTTTAGTCACCCCAGAGAGGCGATCGGTATAACCGACCGCCTCTCTGGGGTTGGGTTATAGCTGGCCGATGCCTCCACCGACTTCAACTTCCACTCCGGTGATAAACGACGCCTCGGAACTGGCCAAGAAGAGGATGGTATGCGCGACTTCTTCCGGTTGGCCGAAACGCTTCATCGGGACCTGCGCGAGAATGTTTTGGGCAAAGGCGTCCACGGCTTCCTTCGGCAACCCCGTTCGTCCAAAGATCGGCGTCATAATCGGGCCCGGACTGACCGCGTTCACACGGATACCCCGACTCACGAGTTCCGCGGCCACGCCACGGACTAGAGATCGGACGGCCGCCTTGCTTGCGGAGTAGACGCTCGTTCCGGGAGTGCCCTTCTGATTAAGCACCGTCGTGTTCAGCACGATAGCCGCCCCATCATTCAGGTGGGCGATCGCTTTTTGGATCGTGAAAAACACGCCCTTCACGTTGATATCGAACACCTCGTCATAGAGTGATTCCGGCGTGTCGGCGATCGGAGCGAACTTGGCGACTCCGGCATTCGCGAAGAGGACGTCGATCTTGCCAAGCTGGCTGGAGACCGTCTTGAACAGGCGATCGAGAGCAGCCAATTCGAGGACATCAGCCTGGATGCCGATCGTGCCGGAACCGATGGCTGTGACCGCCTCGTCCAGCGTCTTCTTGTCACGGCCGGTAATGGCAACCTTGGCGCCCTGCTCCCGGAATAGCTTGGCAGTGGCCAGGCCAATTCCACTGTTGCCACCGGTGATCACGACGACTTTTCCTTCGAAGCGTTTCATGTGATGCTCCCCCTTGTGTTGTCGGCCACTATGGCCGGTGGTGACTCTGTGCCCCGATGGGCACACTTCTGACCCAGTTGTCAGTCGCAATAAACCTACTACTAGATAGAGTTGCGCG
>JANXQR010000472.1 GCA_025353435.1 Acidobacteriota bacterium
ACCCGCAATCGACAGCAGGCTCATCGTGCCGCAAAGTGCGATTGTTCTCGCCCGCGAAGCGAGCCCCCGCTCCGTGCATTGGGTTCGTGAATGCAAGTCGATGGCCTCCGGCCCCTGAATCTTCTGAGCAGCCAGACTCTAACTTGTGGAGCGCGCTTCCACAACAATAATGTTATGAAATGCGGAGTTCTCGCGATCGATATCAAGTCAGCGTGGCTCAACGGGCCAAGCTCAAGGAGTAAGGTGCTTACGCGAAACTTTGATTTGTCTGGAGCCTGATCGTTTCGCGAATGGCACAGTGACGTTCGCCCGCGCGCTTGAGGATAGGCCGACTTTTCTGGAAATGAAATCTGAATCCGCGCTACACTCTTAGAACACCGGTCCCGCCGGTAAACGGAGGAGAACAATGTTCCAGCCCACCGCCGTACGAATTACTCGCTGAACAATGCCTCGGGCTTTCCCTACCCGCCGCGCGCCGCGGCTCCCGAGGTCGACTTCAGCCCCGGGGTAATTGCTCTGCTCAATCCAGGTTTTTAGCAGCAGCTGCTTAATCGCAGCGTGACCCCATTCGCTTGTGCCCGCTCGCTTTTTTGCGCGGGCATCGTGGAGTTCCCATGTCGTCGCTTGAATCCATCAGCCCGCCGTCTTCCGGCGGTCTTACGCCCAGTCTTTGGTCCTCCGTGCGGGAAGCCCTTCGCGGCTCGCATCAGGACTACACACAGGGCAGTCTCAACCGCTCCATCCTCCTGCTCGCCATCCCCATGGTGCTGGAAATGGTGCTCGAATCCCTCTTCGCTGTCGTCGACGTCTTCTTCGTCGGGCGCCTGGGAAGCAATGCTGTTGCAACCGTGGGCCTCACCGAGTCCATGCTGGCGCTGGTCTTTGCCATCGGCCTTGGTCTCGCCCTCTCCACAACTGCGATGGTGGCGCGTCGCATCGGCGAGAAGGATCCCAAGGACGCTGCAATTGCCGGCGTACAGGCCATCGTGGTCGGCCTCTTCATCTCGCTCGCCCTCGGCATCCCAGCCGGCATTTTCGCCCCGCACCTCTTGCAATTGATGGGCGCCTCGCCTGACATCGTTGCCAGCGGCTCCGGTTACGCTCGCATCGCGCTCGGCGGATGCGGCGCCATCATCATGCTCTTTCTCAACAACGCCATCTTTCGCGGCGCCGGAGATGCTGCCATCGCCATGCGCCTGCTGTGGGTGTCGAACATCATCAACCTCATCCTCGATCCGTGCCTGATCTTCGGACTCGGCATCGGGGCGTTTCATTTCCCGCACATGGGCGTCACCGGCGCAGCTCTGGCAACGTTCACGGGCCGCAGCATCGGCGTGCTTTACCAGTTCTACCGCCTGCTGCGTGGCACCGCGCGCCTGCCAGGGCTTGTCCGTCATTTGCGCTTTAACCTCGGCGTGATGATTCGACTTCTGCGCGTGTCGGCCACGGGCATTTTGCAATTTGCCATTGCCAACGCCAGTTGGATCTTCCTCGTCCGCATCGTGTCGCTCTTCGGCGCGGCCTCTGTTGCCGGATACACGGTCGCCATCCGCATCGTCGTGTTCTTCGTCCTCCCAGCGTGGGGACTGAGCAATGCAGCGGCCACGCTCGTCGGCCAGAATCTCGGGGCGCGAAATCCCGACCGCGCCGCGCAGGCTGTCTGGCGTACCGGACTTTACAACATGCTGTTTCTTGGGACCATTGGAGTGTTCTTCATCATCTGGGCCACGCCCGTCGTGAGCCTGTTTGTCAACGACCCTGTCGTCATTCCCATTGCCGCGGTTGCGCTACGCACGTTCGCCTGCGGCAACATCGGCTATGCCTACGGAATGGTCATGCTGCAGGCCTTCAACGGGGCAGGCGACACGATCACCCCAACAATCGTCAACTTCTTCGGCTTCTGGGTCGTGGAATTGCCCATGGCCTGGATACTTGCCACCAAGGTAGGCATGCGCAGCGAAGGAGCTTTCCTCTCCGTCGTCATCGCCGAGTGCACCATGGCCGCAGCCGGCGTAGTCCTCTTCAAGCAGGGCCGGTGGAAACGGCAAAAGATCTGACCAATTCTTCGCGGGTCGGGCGTTTTTCGCGCCCGGCCCAAATTTTCCGGCGAACAGCCCGAATCCCCAACCCGCTCATCCACATCTGAGAAAATGATGACAGTGAACCGAAGGCACCAATCTGCCGCCAAGCGGATCAGGCTCCCTCTGTGTGTCGCGCTGCTTTGCGCGACCGCGGGAGCCACTCTGGCGCGTGCGCAATCGGCCAACCCCACTTCAGCTACGAATCCCTATTACGGCAGCGTAACCCTGGCCCCGGCAACTGACCAGCCTATCCAACTCTCGCTCGACGACGCGATCGCCCGCGGCCTCCAGAATAACCTTGGCCTCAAGCAGGCCGAGAATTACGAAAGATCGATTCACGGGGAGCAGAATCAGGCTCTGCAGGAATTCCTGCCAACCATCACCCTCACCGGCGACACCGGCTTCTACCAGCACAACCTGGCCGCCCAGGGATTCGGCCCCAGTGTGCTTGCCCAATTCGGAAAGATTTTCCAGGGGCCAACGCCTTCAAGCTTCTCCCTGATTACCCACGACACGCTCACCGAGGGCCAGCTTCACTTCAACCAGATCCTCTTCTCCGGCCCGGTCATCGCAGGCTGGCGAGCAGCCGGAGCCGCCACCCGCGCAGCTCACTTCGGAAAAATGTCCGCTCGCGGTGAAGTCATCCAGCAGGTCGCCTCGGCTTACCTTCACGCCATCGCAGCGGCCACGTTCATATTTCTGCTGCAGCGCTACGGGCTGAACGCCTCGCTTGAATCCGCTTTGTTGTGGGCGCTCACCTTCGGCGGATGCGCTGCGGGGCTCGCTTACTCTCAATCCAAACGTTGATCCCGGGAAGTTTTGGTCATGCTCGACGACAAGGATCGCATCTTCAAGAACCTCTA
>JANXQR010000479.1 GCA_025353435.1 Acidobacteriota bacterium
CGGCCGCAATCAAGTCGTCGTCCTCGTCAATGGCAATGGCGATAATGCCCCGAGCCATCACGTTGCTGAAGTCCTTGAGCGGTGTTTTCTTCACGATCCCCTTGCGCGTTACAAAGAAGATGAACTTGCCCTCTTCTTCGAGATCGCGCACCGGCAGGATCGTGCGCACATTTTCTCCCGCCTGCAGATTGAGAAGGCTCTGCATGCTCTTGCCTTTGCCGGCAGCGCTTACGTCGGGAATCTCGTAAACCTTGAGCCAGTAGACCCGGCCCGTGTTCGTAAAGCACAGAAGATAGGCGTGGGTCGAATCCACAATCAGCTGCGCGACAAAATCTTCTTCGCGCGTCTTCATGCCGGTGCGTCCCGTGCCGCCGCGCCGCTGCTGGCGATAGATGCTGATGGGCGTGCGCTTCAGATAACCCTGGTGGCTCACCGTTACCGCTACCTGTTCGTCCGCAATCAGGTCTTCCAGCTGCAGCTCCGCGCTCTCGTCCACAATCTGCGTGCGTCGCGCATCGCCGTACTTGGTGCGGACCTCTTCGAGCTCCTTCACAATCACAGCCCGCAGCTTCTTCTCGCTGGCCAGGATCGATTCGTACTCCGCAATCTTCTCCCGGATCTCGCCCAGCTCCTTCAGAATCTCATCGACCGACAATTGCGTCAGGCGATAGAGCTGCAACTCGAGAATCGCATCCACTTGCCGCAGGCTCAACCCGCGTTCTTCGCTGGGCAGCCGCTCGCGATCGAGATTGATTACGATATCGGCGCCCTTGCCCCACGCGTACAAATTCTCGCGAGCCTCGGCCCTCGATCCCGATCCCCGAATAATGCGGATAACCGTATCCAGATTGTCGAGCGCAATCTTGTAGCCTTCGAGAATATGTTCCCGCTCGCGCGCCTTGCGCAGCAGGAAAACCGTGCGCCGCTGCACAACTTCGACGCGATGATCGATGAACGCGCGAATCGCCTGGTCGAGCCCAAGCTCAACCGGCCGGCCGTTCAACACGGCCAGAAAGATCATCGAAAAACTTTCCTGCAATTGCGTGTGTTTGTACAGCTGGTTCAGCACAATCTCCGGCTGCGATCCCCGCTTCAGCTCGATCACAATACGCATGCCGTCGCGATCGCTCTCATCGCGCACATCGGAGATCTCATCGACAATCTTTTCGTTCGCCAGCTCGGCGATCCGCTCGATGAGCTTCGACTTGTTTACCTGGTACGGAATCTCGGTGACAATGATTGCCTGTTTTTCCTTGGTCAGGTTCTCGGTCGCCACGCGCGCGCGCATCATAAAGCGTCCGCGGCCCGTCTTGTAGGCCTGCGGGATTCCGCTCTTGCCGTACAGAAATCCGCCAGTGGGGAAGTCTGGCCCCTGCACATGCTTCAGTACTTCAAGTAGCCCGGCCTGAGGATCGTTCACCAACTCGATCGTCGCGTTGATGATCTCCGTCAGGTTATGCGGTGGAATGTTCGTCGCCATACCTACGGCAATTCCATTCGACCCATTCACAATCAGGTTCGGGAAGCGAGTCGGCAGGACCGTTGGCTCCACAGTGGACTCGTCGTAGTTGGGAACGAAGTCCACCGTCTCCATGTCGATGTCCGCCAACAACTCGCCCGCGATTCGATCCATGCGGCACTCGGTGTAACGCATCGCCGCCGGCGGGTCGCCATCCACAGAACCAAAGTTGCCCTGCCCATCAATCAGCGGGTAACGCAGCGAGAACGGCTGCGCCATACGTACCATCGTGTCGTAGATGGCCGAGTCACCGTGAGGATGGTACACACCCATCGCCTGGCCCACCACCTTGGCGCATTTTGTGTATTTCTTGTTGTACTGAATCCCCATCTCGTTCATGGCGTACAGCACTCGCCGATGCACCGGCTTCAACCCGTCGCGCGCATCCGGCAGCGCACGCCCGATGATCACCGACATCGCGTAGTCGAGATAGGAGTGGCGCATCTCCTCTTCGATATTGATTGAGATGAGATTGGTGCCGCCGGGCGGCGGGCCGCCATCGAGAGGGAGCTGCGGGTTCTTGTCGTCTGCCATAGGGATTTTCTGGCCCGCCAAAGGGCGGCTCGAAGCTGCTTGTGAAGATGGCCGGGGGCTCCGCGGGCACTCCCCGTATTTTACCGCTTTGGAGGCCTTTTCAGCAAGGCGCCGGCGCTAGAATAAGTCCTTATTTTGCTTTACTTTATAGAATTCAGGAACGGCACCTAAAAGGCCATGGAAACATTATGCAGCGCGACGCGATTTTCCCTTGGATTTGGCGCTCGATTTTGCCTTCTTTTTCGTGGCTTTTGGTCCCGCGTCTTCGCCCAGACCCGCAAGAATCACGGGGGGCCGATCCGGCAGTTCCACCACCAGGGATAGCTTGCCGCCAACACCCTCCACGTAGCTCCGCAGCGTCGAAATGTAGAGGTCCGTGCGCTTCTCAATCCGCGACACGCCTTCCTGGCCGATCTTGAGCTTGCGCGAGAGGCGGGCCTGGGTCAATTTGCGTAGGTGACGCAGTTCGCGAAGGTTGATCTCTTCGGCAATCAGTTCAGCTGCACGCTGCTTGACCCACTGTTGCGTTTCTTTCGACTCCCCAGCAAGGACCTGTTCGAATGGAATCGCCACTATTTCTCCTTCTCCTTTGCCAGCGCACCTTGGTGCATGGCGAAACGACGCTCGGCAATCTCAATCAGACTTCGGTAGAACTTACCTTGTGAAACACCTGAC
>JANXQR010000501.1 GCA_025353435.1 Acidobacteriota bacterium
CGAGTCGACGCTTTTGTCAGTCTTTTGTGACCAGAGTGCGCCTTCGAGGGGAAGTCATTCCGAAGATACTCTTGCGTGAATTGAGGTAGACCCTTTTGTCTGCGGAAATCTTGCGCGTCAATCCCGACGAACCACAACAGGACCGAATCGACTACGTTGTCTCCTGTCTGCGGAAGGGCGACATCGTTGCCATTCCTACAGACACGTTTTATGGGCTGGCCGTCGATCCGGTGAACTTGAGAGCGGTGGAGCAGATTTATCAGCTCAAAAGCCGCCAGAAGCACAAACCGCTTTCGCTGCTGATTTCTGGGCTCTCGCAGGCTTACGAACTAGCGCGCGACAGCGATCCTATGCTCGACATGTTGGCCGACAAGTTCTGGCCGGGACCGCTCACCATTATCGTGCGTGCGGGAACCAAGCTGCCTCTGCGCTCGACAGCCTACACGGGCAACGTGGCATTGCGCGTGCCGGATGCGGCGATTCCGAGAGCGGTGGTGGAGAAGTTCGGACTGCCGATTACGGCTACAGCGGCCAATTTGCAAGGCTCGTCAGAGTGCACCAATGCCGCCTGCGTCCGCGATCAGATTGGCGACCGCATTCCGCTCATCGTGGATGGAGGGCCGACCGGGCGTTCGCTGCCCACTACGATTGTCGACCTGTCTCTCGGCCCGGGCCGCTGGATGATTTTGCGTGAAGGCGCCATCCCCACGCATGAAATCGTGATGGTTCTGGAACGCTAGGAAGCCGGGTATGCGCAAGTCCGGAAGCGGTGATGGGAGCAGCGGCGCAAAGGTCAAGAGGCGCAGACGCCGACTGCGGATCGCGCTTTGGATTTTGCTTGCGCTGTTGATCGTCGCCGGCGGTTGGTGCTGGTGGGTTTATCTGCAAATTCAGCACTACGCTGCAACTGACCAGGCGCAGCCATCCGGCGCTATCGCAGTTTTTGGTGCAGCGGAGTATGACGGCCGGCCCTCGCCTGTCTATCGCGCCCGCCTCGACCATGCAAAAAACCTCTACAGCCGCGGTATCGCGCCGCTTGTCATCACTCTTGGCGGGCCGGGAGGCGACGGCTACTCCGAGGGAGAAGTGGGCCGCCAATACCTGATGGGCTCAGGCGTCCCCGCGGGCGATCTCATCGCTGAAACACAGAGCACCAGCAGTTCGCAGTCTGCCCGGCGTCTGGCCGTGATTGCGCGCGCCAACCGTCTCCAGCGCCTGGTTGTGGTCAGTGACGGCATTCACCTGTTCCGGCTTCATGCCATTTGCGCCGCGGATGGACTTGATGTGCTCACCTCGCCTCGCCCGCGGATCGTGACCGAGGATAAGGCTCGTGACACCGATACGGTATTCCACGAGATTCTGACTTATACGCTGTGGCGGCTCAGGCTGGATTGAAAGAGCAGGGAACAGGAAATCAGCCGATGCCGGGGTGGGGCAATATCGCCAGCAGAACCAGGCTGAATGCTGCGGAGCTGGCGGTGGAGAGAAAGTTCACGGCGTCGTTGTTGAGCAAGCCGATGCTCTCCAGTGTGGCGCCCAGAAAGCTATCGAAGAACAAGCCAAAGACTCCGCTGGCCCAGCAGACAAGCAGCATTTGCACCCCACCGTCCAATGCCAGCGCGCCCACTCCGGCCACCACGCCCGCGGCCCAAACTCCGGCCAGGGTTCCGGCCAGGGTGATGGCCCCGTCGGTGCCCGGCTCCGCGCGCTCACGGGTTGTCAGCATAAACGGAGTTCCGCCGACCACCTGTCCAATCTCCGACGAGACCGTGTCGGCCGCCGCTTCAGCCAGCGCGGCCAATGCGGGGATGAGGATGGGCGTGGGTGCAAGGCCCGTGTACCAGAAGAGGCGGCTGTCAATGAGCCAGATCTGAACCGGGGTAAGCGCCAGAATTCCGGTAACTCCGAGGTTGGAGGCGACCTGCGAAGCGACACGGCCGTGGCGCTTCTCTGCGGTGCCCATCCGTTCCTTGCTGCCGCGGCCATAGCGCGTGGCCAGCGAGGTGAGCACAAGCAGCGCGAGCACCGGCATCAGCGCGGTGTTCAGTGGGCTGTAGGGCTGCTGCACGGACGCGTACATCAGGCTGGCGGCGATCAACGCGCCAATCCCCGATGCTGCAAACGTGCCCGACCGAGCCGCCCACGCCAGCAATCCAAGAAGAGCGCTCAAGCCAAGCGTCCAATACGCCACCTCGGGGGCGCCGCGTCCCCAATCGCCCGTGGCAATATACACGGCGATGGTGACCCACGGAACGACGGTGAGGAGAACCAGTTTTGACTGCCAGTCGAGCTTCTGCGAAATCACAGATTCATCCTATCCGTCGAAGCGCCCTGATCTCACATGGGAATGCTCGATGCCAGGCACCGGGAGATCGAATGCGCGTTCACTCAATCGCTTTACACAGCCACTTTCCAACCCTCTCGTTTACACTCATCTATCCACGAATTCTGACCGCGCTCGACCTATCTACGGAGTAAAAATGAAACGGTTTGCAGTCTCACTTGGTGTTCTCGCTGGTTTTGTTCTGCTCGCATTCCAAGCCACCGCACAAACCGGGCAGCGGCTTGAACTCAACAGTCCCGGCGAGACTATTGTCCTTGAGCCCTTCGCGCCGAATATCGTGCGGGTAACGCTTAGCAAGGATGAGGCTGCGGCCAAGGCTGTTCCGGGCTACGGATTTGTGGCCAAGCCGGACGCCACCGGATGGACCGCCGAGCAATCCGATGCCCAGGACGTCTACAAATCCGATCGCATGGTCGTTACCGTGCACCGCCCGCATCCCGACCCCAACGCCGGAAAGCGGGTGAAATACCACTCCGATATCGACCACTATTTCAGCGGCTCCGCGCCGTGGGCCAACATCGTGGTTACGACCCCCGACGGCAAACAACTGGTCAACATGCAGGGGTGGGATCAGGCCGACTACAACCACAAGGACGGCACTGCCTCCGTGGCGAACGATTTCCGGCCTACCGATCCGCGCATGTACACGGTAGGCGCTACTTTTGTTTCTCCCGACGATGAGCACTACTACGGCCTGGGCCAGAATCACGAGGGCTTCCTCGACCACCGCGGGCACACCGTGCGCTGCTGGAATGACTACCTTTCCGCCGCCGCGCCCAGCACCTGCGTGCCCTTTATCATTACCAACAAAGGCTACGGGCTGCTCTGGGACAACCCATCCAAGACCACGATTAACGCAGGCTTCAACGAGCAGACCAAGTGGTCTTCGGAGGCCGGTAATCGCGTCTCCTACTTTGTCATCGCAGGTAATTCCGCCGACGAAATTTACGCCGGATACAAACTTCTCACTGGCCCCACGCATATGCTGCCCAAAGCTGCGTACGGCTATATCCAGTGCAAGCAGCGCTATTCCAGCCAGGATGAAATCCTCGCCGTCGCCAAAGGCTATCGCGATCGTCATCTGCCGGCTGACGTGCTCGTCGTCGACTGGTTCTACTACACCAAGATGGGGCAGATGGACATGGATCCAAAGTTCTGGCCCGATCCCAAGGCCATGAACAAGCAGCTTCACGACATGGGATTTGAAACCATGATCAGCGTGTGGCCGCGCTTCGTTCCGGAAGACCGGTACTACGCCACCATCCTCAAGAACGGCTGGTTCGAGCATCTCTCCAACGGCAAGCCCGTCGACGGCCTTCCTTACGACAAGGCCGGCTCCGACATTGACACCACCAATCCCGAAGCCGGCAAGTGGTACTGGAACACCATCAAGGACAACATACTTTCGCTCGGCTTTGATTCGCTCTGGGCCGATGAGACCGAGCCTGATTTGCCTCCCAACGGCGCGTTCTACAAGATCGGCCCCGGCACGCAATACTTCAACGTCTATCCCTACTTTCACACCAAGGCGCTTTACGACGGCTACCGCAAGGACCTGCCCAATAAGCGCGCGCTGACTCTTTCGCGTGATGTTTACACCGGCGCGCAGGCCAACGGCACCATCTTCTGGTCCTCCGACGTTTACCCCACCTGGGACACCTACAAGCGCCAGATTCCAACGGGCCTGGACTTCGCGGCTTCGGGTGTGACGTACTGGTCGAACGACACCGGCGGCTGGCAGTATTTGC
>JANXQR010000483.1 GCA_025353435.1 Acidobacteriota bacterium
CCCAGCGCGCCAGCCCCTCCCGCGACCACTACCCCGAAGCGCAAATGAACCACCCGAATCCCCGCCGCAACCGCAGGCCGCGCCGCCTCCTCCCAGCCGCGGCAGACCTCCGCCAGAAACCCCTTCCCCGGCGCTGAATCCTCCGTCAGCACCTCGTCCCCGCGATTGCCGTAAATTCCCGTCGCCGAAGCCACCAGCAGCACCTCAGGCGGATTCCGCAACCCCGCCAGCACCGTCGCCAGCGCCCGCGTCGAATCTACCCGGCTCGCCGCTATTTCTCGTCGATATGCGGGCGTCCAGCGATGCGCCGCCACGTTCGCCCCGGACAGATGAATCGCCGCTCCCAACCCCTCCAGCGCCTCCGAGCCCACGAATCCGTCTTCAGAAGGATTCCACTGTAGCTCACCTATTCGCTCTGGTTCACGTCGAACAAGCTGGACTATCTCAGCGCCTTCAGCGCGCATCATATTCTGCAGAGCCGTTCCGACCATCCCGGAGGCGCCGCTAAGCAGAATTTTTCCTGCCTTGGTAGTCCCAATTGGTGTCCCCAATGAATTCCCTCGCATCTGAACTCTAGTTTGCCGACCCTGTAGTTTGTTTGGTACCATAGGAACAAGTTTTGATCTGGGCAACATTTGCTCAGTATTTCCCACCACTTGGAGGGATTCCCCATGATCGATAAAGCTGTTGTCACCAAAGAGTCAACTCAGAAGTCACAGGTGGACACAGAAACCACCGAGCGCTTCATCGCAGAAAAGCACATCGGCGAGCGCATCAAGCGCCTTCGTTTGAAGAAGTCGATGGGCCTCGTTGAACTGGGCCGTCACACCGGCCTCTCCGCCAGCTTCCTCTCGCAACTTGAAACTGGCCGCGTCGTCCCCACGCTGCGCAATCTCGCGCGCGTCGCCATGGTCTTCTCAAAGGACCTTTCCTACTTCTTTGAGACCGAGCCGCAGGCCATGTTCCGCGTGCATCGCCGCAAGGAACGCGTGCGCCTTCCTCAAACCGGCGTCGAGTCGCCCACTTATTACTTCGAGAGCCTCGGCTACATGGTTCCCGATCGCCACATGGACCCCTACTTCGCCGAATTCATTCCTCTAGGAGAGAATCAGGAGCCCAAGGCTCATCTGCACCCCGGCTACGAGTTCCTCTACGTGCTCGATGGCGAACTGGCTCTCCAGCACGGCGAAAACCGCTGCACCCTCGAACAAGGCGATGCCGTCTACTTCGACTCCAGCACCCCGCACTCGTACGTCTGCAATGGTTCGAAGTCGGCCAACGCGCTCATCGTCACCATGCATCAGCCGCTTCCCGCTCCTGCGGCAGTCGCGGTCCGGGCGGTGGCCGCACCCAGTGTTCAGCGGCCCCTCACCATGCCTACGCCAACCATGGGCTTGAGCGACCGACGCTAAGGCACCCTTCTCTGCGGCACAAACTTCCATGCCCCATCCGTCGGACAGCCTTATCTCCTGAAGGGTGGGGCACCAATACCTTCACTTCGCCACGATCGGGGATCATAACATGCGGCGGGGGTGTCTATTTGCACGCAAATTTCTCAACTTGGGGCATCCCGGCTATATGCTGTCGGGAGTTATAAGTGACGGTACATGAGCTCACCGCAGCCGGAAGCTCCCTGACGAGAGCAATCGCGGTTCCTGAGTAACTGCAAGCCACCCAGATGTGGCGGCCCGGATTCCTGGTGAAATGCCAGGTCGCCGTTTCAATTCCTGCCTCCTTCTTGCTCGAGTCATTCACCAACGATGCCTTTTCCCGCGGTGGCCCATCGTAAAAGGTCAAGTAAGCGAGCCGGAGCGGAATGTCGTTCGTGAAAGGCTCCCAACCGGTCATTTTCTCCTTAAGTTCCTGGCGCACCGCAATGGTATCCGGGCATGCCGCAGTTTGCGCGCTTGCGCACGCGGCACCGGCCATCGTACCCAAAAGCACCATCAGATGAATTATTCGCATGTGATTACCACTCGATAACCGAGAATGCACTACCGTCATTGCTTGCACCCGCCGAGGTCGGCTTCCACTTAATGGTCCGTTTCAAAACCTGGCCCTGGCTCCGCCACTGATCCAAAACCTGGATTCCATTCGCGTCCTGCCCAACGTAAATGGCGGCGTGCTTTCCCGTGCTTCCTTCCTGTGGGTATTTGCCATCCACAAACGTTGCGATTGCCGTCCCGGGGAGCGGGGTCAGGTCACCTTTCGTGATCTTGTCCCCTTCCTTCCAGAACTTCGTGGCGGGCCCGGAGAGCGTTTGTTGAATGAATTCCACGCACTCCGCGTTGCCTTTCGCGTTCGTGTACGACGTTCCCTCATATGAACTTGTCAGAGTCTTGGGTGGTATAGGGCTCAGGATGTGCGGCATGGTCACCCCTTTCACAGTAATACCGGCGTCCAATGCCGATGCCGGACTCTAGCTCCGTGTCATCCGGCGCGCGGGCGAGACATCAGCAGCGTAAGACGAATCAAATCCGCCCGCAAATGTTTTTTCTTGCGCATGCATTGCGGGCATTCACCCGCACGCTTCTGCGGTTCAATTCGATCGCCGGATTGACTCCGCATCTCATGGTGCCTCGCTCTTCTTCCGCGCCGCCTCAAACTCATCGCCCGGCTTCCACTCAACGGACTTCGACTGCTCACTCGCCAGCCATCCCAGCACAAATCCAAACCGCGCCAGCTTGGCATTCCCGCTGAAATCCCAATCCGCGCGATATTCGTCCGAAGGCTGATGGTAGTGGTGCGCAACGTAGTCCTCAGATTGCGTGCGTCCCCAAGCCTCATCGTGCCCTTCAAACAACTCGCCCTGGTCGACTGAGAACGCCGGGATCCCCACCCGTGCCAGCGAAAAATGATCGCTGCGGTAGTAGTGCCCCGCCATTGGATTCGGATCGGGCAGCAGCTGCAGATCGAAGTCCTTCGCCACCTTCTGCACAGTTGGCCAAAAGTCGATGCGATCCGCGCCACCCAAATTCGCCGAGCGCGGTACTCCGACCGGAAGCAGCATGTCGTAATTCAAATCGAGCGCAATCTGCTTTGCGGGCACCGGCGGGTGCATCCCCAGATATTGCGATCCCAGCAGCCCCTGCTCCTCTGCAGTCACCGCCGCAAAGAACACATCGTGCGGAGGCCGCTCTGTTCCCTGCGCAAACGCCCGCGCCATCTCTATCAGAATCCCGCAGCCCGTCCCGTTGTCCGCCGCACCGTTGTAAATGTTGTCGCCCTTCGCGTCAGGGTCGATGCCGAGATGATCGTAGTGCGCCGTGTACAGCACTGCGTTCTCGCCCGCCGCCGCTCCTGCCACACGCCCCACCACGTTTGTCGAAACATACTTCCGCACCCGGCTCTCAACGTGGGCCTTCAACTTCACCGTCAGTTCCACGGCCTTGAATCCAGGCTTGCCCGCCTTCGCAATCTCCTCGTCGACTGCGCCCAGCCCCGCCGCCTTGAATAGCCTTTCAGCCACATCGTGCTGGATCCACGCCGCCGCCCGCAGCGTCGCATCGGGGTCGCCCTGCAAGTAGCTCTTCTCGATCGCCTGCGAGTTCCGCACTACTTCCCATCCGTAGCTCGCCAGGTCGGTGCGGTGAATAATCAGCACGCCCACCGCGCCGCGCCGCGCTGCCTCTTCGTACTTGTAGGTCCAGCGGCCGTAGTAAGTGAGTGCCTTGCCCTTGAAAAAGTTCTCGTCGTCTGACGGTGGCTCGTTCACAATCACCAGCGCCACCTTGCCCTTCACGTCCACGCCCGCGTAGTCGTTCCAGTGGTACTCGGGCGCGTTGATGCCGTATCCCACAAACACAATAGGCGCATCAAAGTCCCCTGTTGATTGCCCTGTCTGATCCTTGGCCACAATGTCAGTCCCGTAGCTCAGGTCCATCGCCGCGCCGCTCGCCGGGACCAGCGCAAACTTCGTTTTATCCTCGATGGTGTGTACCGCCATGAGAGGCACTTGCTGGAAGAATGTTCCCTGCTCTCCCGCCGGCTTCACACCGTTGAGGGCAAACTGCGTGGCAATGTACTCTGCGGCCACTTCGGCTCCCCGAGTTCCCGGTCCGCGACCCTCCAGCAGATCAAGCGACAGAAACCGGACATGCGCGCGAATCTTCTCAGGGTCAATTGAGTCAGCCGCCGCCCGCGCCGCCGCAGGCAGCCCAGCAACGGCGGGAACCCGAGCCGCCGACGAATCTACATTCTGTTGAGCGAACAGCGGAGTCGCCGCCACGATGCCCGTAGCCAGCATCAAAAACATCTTTCCGGTGTACATGGAGTTTCCTCAGAGATTCAGGTGAAAGGTCGTTACCCTGCGATCTTAATCAATCCGTCTGGTACGGCTCAAAGCATCCCTGCTTCGGCGAAGGGAAGAACGGGGAATGATCCGTCAGGCCGAGGATTCATCCGGTAGGCCGGAGATTCATCTCCGGCATAACCCCCGCAGAATCCGCGTCGGCTTTAGCCGCTGAGGTATGCATTGTGGGGCTTATCGCTTAACTTCACGACTTTTTCCGCTGCCTGTCCAGCCCCTGCCCTGCGCTTTGGAGCCCGTGTCCATCAGCTCCGCCCGCAACAGCACCTTGCGCGTCAGTCCCGTCAACGGGAGTGCCGCTAATTCTTCCAGTCGCACCCAACGCCGATCCCCAGCCTTGACGGTCAGTGCCTTCACATCCTTAGCCATCACCACCCGTATCCGCACCGTGTAATTTACCTGCATGATCGCGTGACGCACCGTCATCCGCAGTTCCGCAGCCGGAATCTCCGCTTCCCGCAGCTCCGGCAGCTGCCACATCCCCGGCATCACCGTCTCACTTGCGGACCTCTGCTCCAGCAGCACCTCGCCATCCCCGTCGGCATCGTCTGAGGCTGGCCGCGCCGAAAGCGCATGCCCAACCGTGCGGCTCACCATCGGTGCTCGCTGCGTAGTCTTGTGCTCACCACGCGTCATGCAAGCCGCGGTCAACGGACACACCAGGCACTGCGGATTGCGCGGCAGGCACACCGTCGCCCCCAGCTCCATCATGGCCTGGTTCCAGTCCCCCGGCTGTTCCGGATCAAGCAGCTCCGTGGCCTTGCCATGGATCTTCTTTCGCAGGGCTGCGGGCCCCGCGGCATCGCTTTCATCCCAGCCAGCCAGACGGCAAATCACGCGCTCCACGTTCCCGTCGACAACAGCCTCTGGCTCGCCATACGCAATGCTCGCAATCGCCGCCGCCGTGTACGCGCCAATGCCGGGCAGCTCGCGAAGTGCGTCGGCCGTCTCCGGCAGTTTTCCCCGCAGATGTGTAGTCACAAATTGTGCCGCCTGGTGAAGCATCCGCGCCCGCCGGTAGTATCCCAACCCGCTCCACAGCGCCAGCACCTCCTGTTCCGGCGCTCGCGCCAGAGCAGTCACCGTCGGAAACCGCTCAACAAACTCCTCAAATCGGTCGATAACCACAGCAACGCGTGTTTGCTGTAGCATAATCTCCGATATCCAGATGAAGTACGGATCGCGCGATTTCCTCCACGGCAGTTCGCGGCGGTTGGCCACATACCAGCCAAGCAGCTGACGACGAAGGACTTCCGCGTTGATCAACTCGCGCTTCACCCGGACCATTGGTCCACATTAACCCATGCCGGGCCGTTGCCCGGCGATTTTCACTTTCCAACCACAGTCCCGGAATGATCTGATTCCCAGACCTGACACTTTTTGGGTATTTGCTTTGGAGCAAATCAAAAGTAACGTGAAAGCAACTCACTATCGATCCATTCGACTCACCTATGCAATCCTAATGGCGTCCTGGCCCCGGTTCGGTTCGGGGAGCCGTGCAACCGTCACGCGCAAATGCGACCTAAATAGACTTTCGGAGGACATTTACCTATGATCAAGCGCATTCTCTCAGCAACCAGCGCTGTCGCACTCTGTGCCGGCGTAGCCCTTTTCGCCCAATCGTCCAGCTCTTCGCTCAAAATGATTGACTCAGCAGCCGCGGCAGAGGGCGCCGGCGGTGGCGCCGGGATTCACTCCATGAAGACCCTGCCACCCAAGTCGCGCTCCACCAAGCCATTCTCCGCCATCGCCTTCGGCGGCGGTGTCTCGCCCCTCGGCGTCAACATGCAGATCGCCACCAATCTCAATCGCCACATGAATCTGCGCACCAGTGGCAACCTCCTCAACTACACCATCAGCAACTTCACCACCAACGGGTTCACCGTCGGCGGCAAGCTCAACCTCGCCTCCGCCTCATCCTCTGTCGACCTCTACCCGTTCGCGAACCACGGCTTCCGCCTCAGCCCCGGCGTCATGTTCTATAACCAGAACGCCGTCAGCGCCAACTTCAACGTGGCCAGCGGGAAAAGCTTCACCCTCAATAACCAGACCTACTACTCGTCTGCCTCCAATCCCGTAACGGGTCTCGGCAACCTGGGTCTCCACACTCAAAAAACGGCGTTCACCGCCACCACCGGCTGGGGCAACATGATCCCGCGCAAGGGCGGCCACTGGTCCTTCCCGGTCGAACTCGGCGCCGCTTTCATCGGTGATCCGTCACTCAAGATGACTCTCGCCGGCACCGCATGCGACCAGACCGGCGTCTACTGCAAGAACGTGGGAACTGACCCCACCATCCAGGCCAACCTCACGGCTCAGGTCGCCAAGTACACCAAGAACCTGAACCCGCTCAAGACCTACCCCATCGCCTCCTTCGGCCTGGCTTACAGCTTCACCACCCGCAAGGGACGCTAAGCTTCACGGCGGAAAAAGACCTGGCGGCATCCTTTGGTGCGCCAGTGGACAGAAGAGCTTCCGTGGAAGGCGGAAGCTCTTTTGCTTTTTCTGCGAATTTTCCGCACCACCCCGCCAATAAACTTGCCAACAGCCCCCTCCTGTCTGGCAAAGTTATCACCTGATGGAACGCCTGAACGTTGTGCCCTTTCTTCCCTCGATTCGCCGCGGAATCTCCGCCGCCGTCCTCCTGACCGCCTGCCTCCTCGCCCCCCGCGCCCATGCACGCGTCGAACTCCAGCCCTGCAAAAACAGCATCGCCCCTGACCAGCAAATTGCCCTCGGCCAGAAAGCGGTCGCGCAGGTCTACCAGCAAATGCCCGTCCTGCCCGACTCCAGCCCCATCTCAAAATATGTTCAGGCACTCGGCCAAAGAATCGCCGCGCAAGCCCCCGGCTACCGCTGGCCTTACAACTTCCACGTCGTCAACGTGGCTGACATCAACGCGTTCGCCGTTCCCGGCGGGTCCATCTTCGTCAATATCGGCACCATCCAGGCCGCCTCCAACGAAGCCCAACTCGCCGCCGTCCTGGGCCACGAAGTCTCCCACGTCGTCCTCCAGCATTCCGTCTGCAATATGGAGAAAGAAAATCGCGTCGGCCTTTTCGCCGGCCTCGGTCAACTCGCCACCGGCCTTATCCTCGGCGATTCCACCCTCGGCAACCTCGCGCAAAAAGGCATCGGCCTCACCGCCGGACTCAGCTTCCTCCGCATGTCCCGCGA
>JANXQR010000522.1 GCA_025353435.1 Acidobacteriota bacterium
ACGTCACGGTGGTGACGATCATGGTCAACATGACCAGAAGTTCGAGGTCGCGCGCCAGTGCGGCTTTCCATGCCAGTTGCCCAATGCCGGGTATGTCACAAATAGCTTCGACCGGAATTGAGGCCGTAAACGCCATGCTCACGGTAATGCCCGCCACGGCAAGTAGTTGAGGAGCAACAACGGGCAGAATGTGCCACAGAAAGATCCGACGACCGCTAAGACCCCTGGCACTGGCCGACAGAACATGGGGAAGAGCGGCGCTTCGCAAAAGCAGATTGCGTGCGTATTGAAAGACCTTCGGAAAGATGATGGCTGCAATCACCAGGCGCCCCGGCGCCTGTGCGATCACGCACAGCAGGGCCAGGACCGCTGCCGGTGTGCAAAGCGCAACCGTTGCCACTAGGCTAATTCCAAAATCGGCTGCTGCTGAACGGGCCGTAACGCTCAGGGTCGCGAGGCTCAATCCGACACTCCATCCAAGAGCCAGGCCGAAACCGACAGACTTCAACGTCTCGGAGAGTCTCTCCGCGATCAGTTGCCGAACTGGCTCGCGCATGGAATTTGAGAACCCCAGGTCGCCATGTAGGAGCTTGCTGCCAGATTGGAGGTAAAAATTTATCAGGTCGCGAGGAGGCGGATGGGAAAGGCGAAGTGCCCTCAGACTGTCCCCGTTAAGCCGGTTGTCCAATTCTTCTTCGGACACTCCGTAACCGGGAGCGAATCGCACCAGCGTTGCACCCATGAATCCGCCGATGAACACAATGATGATAGTCTTCGCCGCGAACTTGAATAAGATGTTCATCATCCCAATAAGTGATTCGTAGTGTATTTGGCGGTTTCCTTGAGCAACCCGAACTCCAAGGGCAGTTGCCCCTCGCTGTTTGTGTCTACCGGCCTGGGTCTGGGAATTTCACGCTGCCTCTTTTTGGCTGCGTACATTTTTCGGTCAGCCTCTGCGAGGAGCTGCTCAGCCGTAATGCCGTCTGCCGGATAAAATGCCGTTCCCGCGCTCAAGGAAAGGAATTCCGCTCCACACACTTCACGACCTGCTTGTTTGGCCAGAGCATTCAGCATGGTGGTTCTTTCGATCATTGCGGCTTCGGTCATGCCCGGAGCGACGATTACGAACTCGTCCCCTCCCATGCGGGCAGCATAATCGTATTCGCGACACACAATTCCCATTGATGACGCAAATGACTTCAGCACCTTGTCTCCGGCGAGGTGTCCGTAATGATCATTGATTTCCTTGAATCCGTCCAAATCACACACCATGATCGCCACCGAGGAATTTTCCCGCATACAGCGCGCCAATTCCTTCTCGAGGTGTACGGACAGTGCTCTCGCATTGGCCATCCCCGTTAAGTAATCAATGGTGGCCGATGACTCGGCTTCGCGATACTTAAATGCGTTCTCAATAAACATCGCGACCCGCGAGGTGATGACCTGCAGCACGCGCAAGTGGTCGTTTGTAAACGCGTCCGGATCAGTTCTGTATAAGGTCAACACGCCCACCAGGCCATTGACACTCTCGAATGGAACGGCCAGGGCGGAGCGGAGCCCGATCGATGCATTTGGTGTCAAAGCAATTCCTGCCTCGACACAGGGATTGCCGTTAATGATTGGACGAAGGTGAGCAGCTACCCATCCGCAGAGACCGGTTCCAATCGGGACTCTCAGGGAGGCTAACACCTTGGAATAGTCTCCGCTTACAAATTCCGGGATAAGCAGATCGTTCTCGCGGACAAATACCGCGATCGAGTCGTATGGAACCAGCTTTTGAAGTCGCATCGCGACCAGCGACAGTGTCTCAGTCAAGCTCAGGGAGTTTCCGATATCCTGGCTCAATTCGAATAACGTGTAGGCCTCTTGACGAGCCGAGGCAATCGAAGAGAGGAAGTCTTTTTGATCTCCACTTCGGTCGGAGCCGCGTTCGAATCCTGCCGCGGGTCGCAAACCGCGTTCCACGGTCGCGCTCAGGTCCAACTCATCAATCGGATTCTCTTGTCCATTCTTTATTGTCAGGTCTTCGAACTCCAGATAGCGGCGCTGAAGAACCTCGACAACCTTCGGATCGAACGAATTGCCTGCTTCCTTCGCAACCTCTGCCATTGCATCGTTAAGAGGGAGTGCTTTTCGATACTGGCGATCCGAAGTCAGTGCATCCATGCAGTCGACGACTGTCAAAATGCGCGCACCGATGGGGATTTCCTCTCCCTTTAGGCCGTCGGGATAGCCCTCTCCGTTCCACTTTTCATGATGTGATCGTACGATGGGCGCCACTGGGTATGGGAACGCGACCTTTTCGATAATCTCCGCGCCCACGATGGTATGGGTCTTGACCTTCTCGAATTCTTCCGGGGTAAGCCGGCCTGGTTTGTTGATAATGTGGTCCGGAACACCAAGCTTGCCGATGTCATGTAACAGAGCCGCAGCGCGTAATGCGTCCAACTCATCTCCACTCAGCCCCAGGTCTTTAGCGATCTCAATGGCGTATGTCCGTACTCGTTGCAGGTGGGAATGAGTGGTGTGGTCCTTGGCATCAATCGCAAGTGCAAGGCTCTCGATCGTGCGCAGGTGAAGTGCGCACACCTGTTGCACGTGATCTTTTTCGGCTTCGGCGTGCCGGGTCTCGATCTCGGCGCGCTTTTTTTCTTCTTCCAAGCGGGCCAGATAGATAGAGTACGTGCGGAAGATCCAATACATGAGCGGCACAACCAGAAGTGCGGTCTCCCAGCCGACGTATCGATTGAAGACATCGACAAGCCCCACAATGGCAGCACCTGCCAGGTAATAAGGGAACGACCAGAAATAGGTCAGTGACCAGGTACTTCGAATCGAACTCCGCTGGCTAAGTGCGATGGCGATAGATACCGGCCCCGTATTCATGACAAAGTACGAAGTACCGACGACCAGCAGTAGAAAGGGAGCCCTGCCGTTTAAAAGCCTCGCCGCCAGCCAGTACGCCTGATAAGTTACCCATACCGCATTCGCGGTCATGCTGACATTGAAGATGACCTTCAATGCCTCAGGCTTCTTTTTCGTGTTCCAGACG
>JANXQR010000610.1 GCA_025353435.1 Acidobacteriota bacterium
CCGTCCCCGCATTCGCCGCATCCGTACGCGGCTTCGTCACCGATGCCTCGGGGGCCAAAGTCACCGGCGCAACTGTCGCCCTGCTTCAGAACGGCAACATTGTCGGCTCCGCTGTTTCTGGCGCCGACGGCAGTTTCCAGATTCTCACCGGCACCAGCGGACGCTTCTTCATCGTGGTCTCCGCCAAGAGTTTTCGCCAGCTTGAGACGCCCGGTTTCTACGCCGGCCAGCTCGATTCCATAGATCGCAATATGATCCTCGAACCGGAGTGGGTCCGCGATTCGATAGTCGTCACCGCCACCGGCACGCCCACGCCTCAGCCGCAAACCAGCGCCGCCACCAACGTTATCGGCCCCGCGGATCTCGACCTCCAAACCAGTCTCGTCAGCAATCTTCGCCTCATGCCCGGCACGTCGGTCCAGCAAATCGGCCAACGCGGCGCGCAGACCTCGCTCTTCATTCGCGGCGGCGACTCTGACGACAACCAGGTCCTTCTTGACGGCGTGAAGGCCACCGACCTCGGCGGACGCTTCGACTTCGGCATCCTCTCCACCACCGCTGTCCAGAGCGCTGAAGTCTATCGCGGCACCAACTCCGATCTCTACGGCGCCAATGCCGAAAGCGGTGTCCTCAATCTCACCACGCCGCGCGGCACTACCAGCTTTCCATCATTCTTTTTCCGCGCCGACGGCGGCAATTTCCTAACCTCGCGCCAGGAAGGCTCCATTGCCGGCGCCCACAATAAGCTCGACTACCTCGGCACCTTCAACTGGTTCCAGACCGCAAACAATCTGCCTCACGATGAGTTCCACCTCGCCACTGCCGCGGCCAATCTTGGCTGGCAACCCACAGGGTCCACACAGATCCGCGGCACCGTCCACTCCAACGTGAGTGCCGTCGGCGCGCCCGGCCCATGGGACTTCTACCATGTAGCCGACAACGCCACGCAAAAAGATCAGGACATCTACGCCAGCGGCTCAATCGACAACCAGACCACTGCGTCCTTTCACAATGCGGTACGTTACGGCCTCACCCGCAAGCGCGAGCAATTCTCGCTGTGGGAAATGAGCGGCAGCGGCACCTTCGACGCCTACGGTGATTCGCTCGGTCAGGTCGTCACCATCAACGGCGCCAACGGCACATCAACCACCGGTCAGGCCGTTCTCGATTACAACGAAACCTACCCCTACCAGTACCAACTCGTCTCCAACCGCGATCAGCTCGTATACCAGGGCGACTACACCGTCACACCCCACCTGGTGGCGCTCATCGGCTTTCACTTTGAGGATGAGCGTGGCTCTGAAGTTATCCCATCCTTCGGCATCAACGAGTCAACAGACCGCACCAACTACGACTACATCGCTGCCGTCCATGGCGACTTCAAGAGCCGCTTTTTCTACACCCTCGGCGGCAGTCTCGAGCACTACTCGCTCTTCGGCGTCGAGACCACACCCCGCGCCGGCTTCACTTTCTATGTCCTACGCCCCCGCTCCGGCATCTTCAGCGGCACCCGTATCCTTTTCAACTACGGCGACGCCGTGCGCGAGCCTGCATTGACTGACCAATTCGGCTCGCTCTACCAGTTCCTCGCCGCCAATGGTCTCCAATCCTCCGCGCAGCAACTCCACATCACGCCGCTCTCGGCGCCCACCGCTCGTACTTATGAGGGCGGCGTTGAGCAGACCTTCCTAAGCGAGCACATCCTCGTCCGCGCTTCCTACTTCCACAACCAATTCGGCAAGCAGCTGGAGTACGTTGACAAGTACCTCATCCCACTTCTGCTCACCTACCTCACGCCGACACAGCAGCAGCAGTTAAGCGCATTGCTTCAGCCCTATTCCAACGCCTTCAGCTTCTCCGTCAACACCCAGGCATTCAAGGCGCAGGGAATTGAGTCCACTGTTGAAGGCGGCATTGGCCGCAGCATCTTCCTCCGTGGCGGCTACACCTGGCTCCAGGCCCAGGTCCAGCACTCTTTTGACGGCGACAACGAAGCCGTGACCGGTGGCTATGCGCCCACATACAACGGCATCCCTATCGGCGCCATTTCGCCCCTCGTCGGCGCGCGCCCGTTCCGGCGCCCGCCACACTCTGGCTTTGCCAGCGCCTCCTACTCGCACGACAAAATTACCGCCATCCTAAACGCCGCCTTCGCCAGTCGTGCTGACGACTCCACCTACCTCTACTTCGCTGACGCCAACGGCGGAAACAGCCTCCTGCTTCCCAATCGAAACCTCGACTACGCCTTCGCCAAAGTTGACCTCGGCGGCAGCTACGACTTCAAACCGTGGCTCGGCTTCTACGCAATGGCTGAAAACCTCACCAACAGCCGGCACGTCGCCCCCATCGGTTACCCCAGCCTGCCCTTCAACGTCCGTGCCGGCATTCGCCTTCAGTGGGGGAGGGGAATCGCCCGCTGAAGTCCGCCTAACCCTACGCAATTCTCTAATCAGTCCTGGCGGCGGGATCTCCCCGATCCCGCCCGCCACGGAGTAGACCCTTACAACCCTGTAGATTTCACCGACATTTCCACAGAACCGTCCCAAATCCTGTCAAAGATTTGCGATTTTCATTTGCTATCCGGCTCACTTGTAACAAAATACTTACAACCGGTCTTCCCTCGGTCGGAAATCAAAAACTGCTCGGACCTGCACTCAAGTAAGCCCTACGTCGTTCCCCAACCTGGGACTAGAAAGTCTGCGAGGAACCAATGAAAACATCTTTCCGGATGAACTTCCTTTTGTGCGGCCTGATCTTGCTGGCCGCGCTTGTCATCGTCTCGCCAGTGTCCGCCCAGCAAACCCTCGGGTCCATTAACGGCACGGTCCTTGACCCCACCGGCGCTGCCGTGGTCGGCGCCAAGGTCACGGTGTCGGCGTCGGCCATCGGCGTTACCCGCGCCACTACTACGCAGTCAAACGGCTTTTTCCAGATCTTCAACCTTCCGGTCGGCACATACAATGTGGCTGTAACGCACGAGGGATTTGAGACCACCACCTTCGACGGAATCGGCGTGCAGGAAGCGCGCGCCAGCACCGTGAATGCCTCGCTCAAATTGGGCCAGGCATCTGAATCGGTTGAGGTCACCGCGAATCCGCTCCTCAACGCAACTGACGCCACCAATGGCTACACGCTCGACTCCGGGCAAATCGAATCCACGCCCCTGGCCACCGGCAGCTTTACGCAGCTGGCCGTGCTTTCGCCGGGCGTGAACGCGGAGCTGCTCTCCAATCTCGACAGCAATGCCGGCCTCGGCAATCAGAACATCTTCGCTAATGGCCAGCGCGCTACTTCGAACACCTTTCAGGCAATGGGCGTCGACTCCACCAACCTGTTCAATGGCATGAGTTCCAGCGGCGACTCGTCGCAGCGCTACAACTTCAACATCGGCAGCAATGCGACCGCTGGCGGCGGGCACTCCGTTGGCACCTCGGTCTACGGTTCAAACGGCAACAGCCTTCCGTCCCCTCCGCCCGAGTTTCTCCAGGAACTCCGCGTCAACGCATCCATGTACGACGCGCAGCAGGGCGCAACCAGCGGCGCACAGATTGACGTGAACACCGCTACCGGCACCAATGCCTGGCACGGGTCCGCATACGGCAGCTTTGCCAACAACTCCATGAATGCGTCGCCATACTTCTTCAACCAGGCTTATCAACTCTCCAATTCAAACGTTGGCGTCTTCCCAAAATCAGAGGTCAATCCTTACCTCAGCCGCTGGGATTCAGGATTTACCGCCGGCGGTCCCATTCACAAAAACAAGCTCTTCTTCTTCGTGGCCTTCCAGCACCGCTCTGACTCCGATGACGCCACCGGCCTGTCGCAGATGCAGGTTCCTTCTGGCCTCACTGACGACCGCTCCATCGGCGGCCTTCTCGCAGCAGACGCATCTTGGGGCGGATCGGCGGTGGCCAGCGACATCCAGCCCATCGGCATGGCTCTGCTGAACGCCAAGCTGCCCAACGGCGAGTACCTCATCCCATCTGCCCAAACCACGGGGGGATATCAATATGGCGAGCCCAACGTGACCCTCATCGGCACCTCGTTGCTCACCTCC
>JANXQR010000642.1 GCA_025353435.1 Acidobacteriota bacterium
TGCACCTCCAGCGGCGGCAGAGGAATTTGGAGCGAGAGAAGCTGGGGCTTCGCAATGTTCTTCATGCTGCCGCTCGTGCCGCCGCACTTCGCGCTGATACGATCCCTGTATTCGGGCGACGCAAGCACATACTGGACGTAGGGAACCATCACATCGGTGCGAGAGATGACGGTTTGCCAGAGTCGATCAGGCAAGAACAGATGCCCGTAGTCTTTCTCGATGTAGGCGTTTGCTCCGACCAACGCTTCGGTGTTCATCCTGCTGATGATGATCGTATTCTTCCTGACAGGGCATCTGACCCTTGAAAGCTCCTCGGGCAATACAGCCTTGTTTTCTTCCGGAGCAAACACTCCCGATGTGACGCAGCTTGTCTTCAGAATGCCGACTTCACCTGCTTCTGCGGGCCTATTGGTTGAGTTTACGCTGACGCCGGATTCTAGTTCGTCGATGATTTCCCCCAACTCTACGATCGGCCAGTTTACCGTCGATGCCGTGCCCCCCCGATACCGCTCGCCACTGAGGTTGTAGTCGCCATTCGCGGTAATCTTCTCTTTCGAGACGATCTGGGCGGTGGACGTGAGGGAGAGGACGGACGCGGTGGACGACTTGGCGCGCAGCGCCTGGAGGTAGGCAGCGAGTTCGGCCTGCACTTGCGGGAGGTCGTTTTTCTCGATGGCGCGGCGCTGGGCACCGAGGCCGAAGCCGTCGTTTTCCACTTTAAAGAAGGCGATGGTGTCGCTCTGCCGGGCGAGGGATTTATCGAGAATGAGGATGCTGGTCTTCACCCCGGAGTAGGGATTAAAACAGCCCGCCGGGAGAGAGACGACGGCGACGAGGGAGTTTTCGACGAGCAGCTTCCGCAGGTCTTTGTAGGCGCTTTGGCTCTGGAAGATGATGCCTTCGGGGACGATGATGCCGGCGCGGCCGGTGGGCGTGAGGTGCTCGGCCATGTAGTCCACGAAGAGGACTTCGCTGCGCTTAGCCTGAATGGAAAAGCGTTTGTGCGGCTTGATGCCACCTTTGGGAGACATGAAGGGCGGATTGGCGAGGATGACATCTGCGTACTCATTCCAGCGTTCCTCTGAAGTGAGGGCGTCGTATTCGTAGATATGGGGATCGGTGAAGCCATGGAGGTAGAGGTTCACCAGGGAGAGCCGCACCATGTCGGGCGAGATGTCATAGCCCTTGAAGTTCTTGGCAAGACGCCCCTTGTCGTCCGGTGTGAGCTTGCTGTGGCCCTTAGCGTCAGTGTTGGCTCGCAAGATATGCTTGTAAGCGGAAATCAGGAACCCAGCAGTTCCACATGCAGGATCGAGGACGGTTTCATTCTTCTGAGGATCGATAACGGCTACCATGAAGTCGATGATGTGGCGCGGCGTGCGGAATTGTCCGGCGTCGCCCTGAGAGCCCAGAACAGAAAGCAGATATTCAAATGCGTCGCCGAGGCGCTCGCTGTGATCGTAGGTGAACTCGTCAATAACCTTGAGAAAGCTCTTGAGCGTCTCAGGATCGCGGTACGGCAGATAGGCGTTTTTGAAGATGTCCCGAAAAAGGAGCGGGATGCCGGGATTCTCGGGCATCTTGCTGATGCCATCGGCGTAGAGGCCGAGCATCTCGTGGCCGCCCAGACCGGAGCGCATAAGCTTAGCCCAGCCGTAGCGGGCAAACTCCTTGGTGAAGAACTTGCGCTTGCCACCGAGTTCCTCGGCTTCCGCATCCATGTCGTCCATGAACTTGTAGATGAGGGCAATGGTGATTTGCTCGACTTGCGATTTCGGGTCGGGGACTTTGCCGACAAGGATATCGCGGGCAGTATCGATGCGGCGCTTGGTATCGGTATCGAGCATTTGGTCCTTTATGGCATGAATCTGTTCAAGGGAACGTAGTCTTTGATGTAATTCGGAATGAGCGTGCGATACTTCGCGGGAACCGCTTTGAAATCCCGCGTGGAAAAGGTCGGATTGGTCGCAAGATCTGTGAGCTGCTGATTCTCGATGATCTGTCGTATCTGATCGCTGCTGACATACGCCTTGAAATAGTTCTTGAGGGCCGGAATAGCCTCGACTTCCTCGGGCCTATAATCGGCCACGAACTTGTCGAATTCCTCTT
>JANXQR010000644.1 GCA_025353435.1 Acidobacteriota bacterium
CGTCGATCACAAGACGACCTATAATGAAGGCGTCAACGTCGGGTATCGCTGGTTCGACAAGCAGAAAGTTGCGCCTCTGTTCGCCTTCGGCCACGGCTTGAGCTACACCAAGTTTGAGTACTCTGGCCTCGGCGTGCTGCGCGCCAATGACGGTGGTCTGGATGTAGATCTAAGCATCAGGAACACCGGAAGCGTTGAGAGTGATGAGGTGCCGCAGGTATACATCAGCGCGCCAGGTGACGCTCCTGAAGGCGTTCAATTTCCGGTGCGTTCCCTGGTCGCATTTGATCGCATCCATCTCGCGCCGGGCGAGACTCGATCCATCAGCCTGCATGTCGCCGAACGTCAGCTTCAATACTGGTCAACAAAGGAACAGAAGTGGGTGATGCCCACTGGCAAGCGAACCGTCAGCGTCGGCGGTTCATCGCGAGACCTGCGACTCAACGAGGAGTTCGACTAGCATTCAACGCAAAAAAAGAATGCCGGAGCCTGGACTCCGGCATTCTCTATTGGTCGACTGTTACTTTACATCCGCCTTGAATTCATACGATCCAGAAAGCAGCTTGACTCCGCTTTCGCCATCTGGACCCGGAGCTGGCATCATACTGCCTTCGTATTTGCTCGTTGCAGTCAGGTGCGAAGAAGAGAGGTCGGCATCGCTCATCCATCCTGTGGTGTTTGCCGGAATAGTGACGTGCCAAATCGCCGTGCCAGCATCCACCTTCCAATCGGAATGAATCGTTCCATAAGCAGAAGGGTAGGTGAAGTCGACCGAACCCAGCCGCGCACTCAATGTCGGGTGCAACATGATGGTATGAAACCCTGGATCAAGCGTCGATGCGTCAACTCCAGCGGCGAATCGGTAGATCCAGTCCGCCACGGCGCCGTAAGCATAGTGGTTGTACGAGTTCATACTGGGATCGTCCTTCATCTTGTCGCCGTTCCATCGCTCCCAGGTTGTGGTTGCGCCGCGCTCAATCAGGTAAAGCCAGGACGGATACTCGGTGTTGAGCAGGAGCTTGTAGGCCACGTCAGCGTGGCCCGTTTTCGTGAGTTCCTCGAGCAGGTAAGGTGTCCCGAGGAATCCCGTGCCTAGCAGACCGTGATTGGCCTCGATCTTGTCTACCAGTTTTTGTGCCGCTGCAGCGCGCAGTGAATCTGGGAGAAGGTTCATGTGCAGCGCCACCACATAGCCGGTCTGGGTATCTTCCGCTCCACCCGCAGTCGGATGATTTCTCTCACCGAATTCGGTTTCGCTACGGTCCGCGCCCCGAATGAACCCGTCATCGTGCACGAACTTCTTCTGAAATGCGGCCCGGATTTTTTCGAAGAGCTGAGTATACTTTTGTTCGTCACCGGTACGGCCTGTCGCGTGAGCCATCTGGCGGAGAAGATCGGCATCGTAGGCCCAGCCAGAAGTGGCAATCAATGTCTGGTTTGTCTTGCCCTCCGGTGACAGCCAATCTCCGAACCCAATTCCCTGCTCTTTCACCCACAGACCGTCAGGGTTCGCCGCATCAATACCATCGACATATTTCGTCATCGCATCCCAGTTCTCATCGACGATGCGGGTATCGCCAGTTTGCAGCCATGAGGTCCAGGGGATGATCACACCCGCGTCGCTCCACCCGGCACCCCACCCTGCATTCTCCTTTACTGTGCCGGGCGAATAAATTCCATACATCGACGTCCCGACCTGCGTTCCTCGCATTTCACCGCCGAACTTCCGCGAGAACGCTGTAAGGTCCATGTTGTAGCTTGCGGTCCGCCAAAAAACCTGGGCATCCGCCATCCACCCAAGCCGCTCATCACGCTGCGGGCAATCCGTGGGTATGCCAACAAAGTTCGATCGCTGCCCCCAAACAATGTTGCTCCAGAGTTGATTCACCATCGCGCTGCCGGTTTTCAGTTCCACAGCGAACGGGGCATTCGTATGAATTACCTCTGCGGTCATCGCCTCCTTGCCTGGCGCAGACTGCAATCCGGATATCTCCGCATAGCGGAATCCGTGAAACGTAAACTGCGGCGTAAACTCCTCCACTCCGGTACCCGAGAGAATGAAATGATCCGTAGCTTTCGCGGTGCGCAGATTGTCCGTGTAGAGGGTGCCGTCGTCGTTAAGAATTTCGGAAAACCGAACCTGAACGTCTGTACCCTTTGGCCCAGTAACGCGCAACCGCTCCACACCCGCAAGGTTCTGCCCGAAGTCAAATACATAAACGCCGGGCTTTGGCTGATTCACCGACTTCGCCGCAATCTCCCGCTCTTTCCGGATAGGCTGGAATTCCTGGGCTTCGATCTTGATCGACGCAGGAGTTATTGCAACTGCGGGCAACCAGTCACTGGTCGTTCCTCCACCGGTGTTAAAGCCAGCGAGCGTCTTCATGGTCTGCCGCGAATCCTGAGTCTCCCCGTCGTACAGTTCCGATTGCAGAATGTGCGATGTCCGCGCGCGCCAACTTGCATCAGTAGTCACCCACTCCACGCTGCCGTCCGTGTGCTCAATCCTCAGTTGCGCACGAAGTGACGGTGGCGTGACCCCATAGTTATTCGGCTGCTGAAACCACTCGAGCGGCGTCTCGTACCAGCCCGGTGCCAGCAATGCCCCAATAGTATTTTCCGCATTCGCATGGAGCAGCGCAGTCACGTCGTATGCCTGGTAGAACACATGCTCGCGATAGTCCGTCCAGCCGGGCGCAAGGACGTCTTCACTCACTCGCTTTCCGTTGATAAACATTTCGTACGATCCGAGCGCGGTGGAGTAAAGCCGCGCCGACTTGACGGGCTTGGTAACCTCGAAACCATGCCGCAGAGCCTTCACTGAATCCGGAATCCAAGGATGCCCGAGTGGGGCGGTGTTCGGCCCCGGCGTCTGCTTCCAGACCTCAGCGGCCTTCCACTTCGAGTCGTCGAATCCGGGCTGCTCCCATCCTGCCGCGGAGGCCACGTCACTTTTCCAGCCGGGCTTGCTGCTGAGAGTAGTCACGGAGCCGTCTGTGAATTCGAAGACGAGCGTGGCAATCATGGGGGGTGCTTCGTGCAGAGTGGCGGTGTAACGGACGGTCTGAATGGCCAGCACAATGGCGCCTTGCTTCAGGTCGGCCGTGATGTCGGCGCGCACGAATTTCTTCCATGGCATCTGGTGCCATGCGGGGAAAGGGGCGGCTTCGAGGACCTGCCTCCCGTTAACCCACGCAGCCACGGTGTCCTGACCGGCAGCGTAGAGTGTCGCGGTCTTCACCGGCTTGTCAAGCTTGAGGCGAAGGCGATAGTTAATCCGCGATTCGGCGCCCTTGGCGGTCGTCATGGCCTGAGGATCGGAGCTGGCGATCCAGACGGCCCACGCGTTCCGTACCGCAGCCTCCTCTTTGGTCTCAAAGCCGATCCACTCCGCCTTCCAAGCATCCTGGCTCATCAGCCCGGTTTCAAACCAACTCGCCTTGCTAACCGAATACGGCCTGCCGTCCGCTCCCCACACCTTTACCGTCCACCAATACCGCGTCGACGCCTTCAACGCCGGTCCAACATATTTCACATTCAGCGACTGCCATGATTCCACCCTGCCGCTCGACCACACGTCCCCCTGGCCTTGCGCGGCGAGTTCCGGACTCGATGCCACGCTCACCTGGTAAGCGGTCTGCTTTGCTCCCCGAGCCGGATCTTTCAGCTGCCATGAAAAACTCGGTGCCGGATCGTCAATCCCCAACGGCGTCACAAGATTATTTACATGCAGTTCGACTGGACCAGTACGTGTCCCCGTCTGGGCCGCCACCGGGAGAGCGGTCATCGCGCTTACCAACAAAGTGCACCACACAAAATTCAGTCCAAATCCACCACGATCGCGCATCCCAGTCTCCCTCGATTTTCAAATCATGTTTCCCGGTGGCATCCATATCCGTTCAACGCCACCGATAACCAGAAACATTTTGCCATTTGAAATTATGGAACCCACCCCAACCCTGTCAAAGCCTTTCGGCAGCGCACTCGCTCAACTCCTCCAACTCCCTGGCCGGGTAGAATCGAACCATGCCTCTGCGCCTATTCGCCGCCACAACCAGCCAGGGCAAACTGCGCGATTTTCGCGCCGCCGCCGCCGCCTTTTCAACCGACCTCGATCCTCTCCCTGGCCTTTCAGCCATTCAAGCGCCGGAGGAGACGGGCGCCACATTCGCCGCGAACGCGACCCTTAAGGCCCTCTACTACTCCCGTTTTGCACCCGGCCTCCTTGTCGTGGCAGACGACTCCGGCCTCGAAGTGGATGCCCTCAATGGCGACCCCGGCGTGCGCTCCGCCCGATTCGCGGCGGATGCCGGCCTCACTGACTCGCCTGACGCTGCCACCGACAACACCGATGTGTGGAACAACATGGTCCTGCTGCAGCGAATGGCAACGGTTCCCCCCGGCCGGCGCACCGCCCGCTATCGCTGTGTCCTGGTGGCCGCTCGTGACGGCGAGGTCGTCAACTCGGCTGACGGCACAGTCGAAGGAACCATCCTCGAAGCTCCTCGCGGCACCGGTGGCTTCGGCTACGATCCGCTCTTTTATCTGCCCAACCTCGATATGACAATGGCCGAAATCGACCTCGAAACCAAGCTATCGATCAGCCATCGCGGCCGCGCGCTGAAGATCCTGCTTGCAAACCTGCATGTTGATTCTCGTCCGTAATCCGATAAGAATCCCCTCATAAGCGTGCCTTCGACTCGACACCCAATCCCACTGCCGGCTTCGATCTGATCAAGAACGAGCAGGTCGCTGGCTTGACGATACTTGCACGCGTTCCGAATAATGCAAGGGGCAACCTGCGTAACACTTCGTCTCTCTATCTGGAACGATCCGCCGCGCAGGGCTCTCGCTACACAACTCGCAACCCAGCTCGAGGAGCTCTGATCTTCATGGCCACTGCCCAAAATCCTGCCGCCCCCAAACTGAGGGGTGGCGTCCAGCCGCTCCGCGCAGGCCAGGGAATGTCGTTTGTCTTGCGCCGGCTGCATTCGCTGCTTGGCATTGTGCCCATCGGCGCCTTTCTCCTCGAGCACCTGCTCTCGAACTTTGAGGCCCTCAAGGGACCCATGGCCTATGGCGCTCAGGTCAAGTTTCTCAATTCCCTGCCCTTGGTGCGCGTTCTCGAATGGACCTTCATCTTCATTCCGATCCTTTACCACGGCATCTACGGGGTCTATATCTGGCTGCGCGGCAGGTCCAACGTGGTCTATTACCCCTACGCGGGAAACTGGCTTTATGTAGCCCAGCGCTGGACCGGCATCATTGCCTTCGCCTATATCGTTCAGCATGTGCTTCGTCAGCGCTTCCTTGGTGCCGATCTCCCCAACAATCCCGGCATGGCATTTGCCAAAGTGCAACACGAGCTCTCAAACCCGATCATGCTTGCCGTGTATGTCATTGCGATGATCGCGGTCTGCTGGCACTTTGCTTACGGCATCTGGTTGTTCGCCGCCAAGTGGGGCATCACATCAGGCGAGACCGCCCGCAAGCGCTTCGGTTGGGTCTGTCTGGCGTTTGGCGTCGTTCTCACCGTATTCGGGCTCGCCAGCATCTGGGCATTCGTCGGCCCCCAGTATCAAAATGCTCCCGAGAATGTTCCTATTTCCAATTTGATGGCTCCGTCAGGTTCCAGCCCTCTTTACCTCAACAGCTTCCGGCAAGTCAGCTAGGAGCCAACAGCCTGGAGCTTGATCGCCGGAGCAACTGACCCCGGCTCAAATCCACAAGCTGTTGTCGAAAGGAAAGTTCGCTCAATGGCAGCATCACCCAGAATCATCGTGGTTGGCGGAGGCCTGGCCGGGCTCGCAGCGGTCATCAAGATCGCCGAGGCCGGTGGCAATGTCGACCTGTTCTCAATCGTCCCGGTCAAGCGTTCTCACTCTGTTTGCGCGCAGGGCGGCATCAACGCCGCAAAGGATCTGAAGGGTGAGGGCGACAGCACCGCCCAGCACTTTGACGACACAATCTACGGCGGCGACTTCCTCGCCAACCAAACTCCCGTCAAAGCAATGTGCGATGCTGCGCCCGCAATTATCGACCTGCTCGACCGCATGGGCGTGCCTTTCAACCGCACCCCGGAAGGCCTGCTCGACTTCCGCCGCTTCGGCGGCACCCTTTATCAGCGCACCGCATTTGCCGGCGCCACCACAGGCCAGCAGCTTCTCTACGCACTTGACGAGCAGGTACGCCGCTACGAGTCTGAAGGCAAGGTCAAAAAGTACGAAGGTTGGGAATTCCTCTCCGCTATCATCGACTCAAAAGGTGCGGCCCGCGGCATTACCGCTCTGGACCTCCGCACCATGGAACTCCGCGCCTTCCCGGCCGATGCCATCATCCTCGCTACGGGAGGAATTGGAGCCATCTTCGGCAAGAGCACCAATTCAGTTGTTTGCACCGGCTCGGCGCAGGCGGCCATCTTCCAGCAAGGCGCGTACTACGCCAACGGCGAATTCATCCAGGTCCACCCAACTTCCATCCCCGGTGAAGACAAGCTCCGCCTCATGTCCGAGTCGGCCCGTGGCGAGGGCGGGCGCGTTTGGGTTCCCCGCACCGTCGGCGACAAGCGCCCCTTCAAGCAAATCCCCGAATCAGACCGCTTCTACTTCCTCGAAGAGTGGTATCCCAAGTATGGCAACCTTGTCCCACGCGACGTTGCCACACGCGCCATTCACAGGGTCGTCTATGAGTTGGGCCTCGGCATCGACGGACAGCCGATGGTCTATCTCGACCTGACGCACATCGATCGCGAAACGCTGAACCGCAAGCTCGAAGGCATCCTCGAAATCTACGAGAAATTCGTTGGCGACGATCCTCGCGAAGTTCCCATGAAGATTTTCCCTGGCATGCACTACACCATGGGCGGCCTCTGGGTCGACTTCAACCAGATGACCAACATCCCCGGCGTATTTGCTGCCGGCGAATGCGAGTACCAATACCACGGAGCCAATCGCCTGGGGGCCAATTCGCTGGTCAGCTGTATCCACGGCGGCTTTGTCTCCGGCCCAATAGCGCTCAAGTATGCAAAGAGTCTTCCTGCAGCGGAAGGTGATGGCGGCGCGGCAGCCGAAATCGCCCGCCAGGCCGGCATCAACAAAGCCTTGATGCACAACGAAGGGACTGAGAATCCCTTCCGGCTCTGGCGCGAACTTGGCGCAACCATGACCGAATACGCCACCGTCATCCGTTACAACAAGGGACTCAAGCAGGCTGACCAGAAGGTCGTCGAGCTGATCGAGCGCTTCGACAAGGTAAACCTCAGCGACAAGAGCCAGTGGGCCAACACCAGCTTTGCCTTTGCCCGCCAGCTCAAGAACATGCTGGAGCTATCTCGTGTGGTGGTGCAGGGTGCTCTGCTTCGCGACGAGTCGCGCGGCGCGCATTACAAGCCGGACTTCCCGGATCGCAACGACGAGAAGTTCCTCAAGACCACCAAGGCAAGTTTCACCGGCGCCATCGACGGCCCCAAATTCGAGTACGAAGAAGTCGATACGCAATGGATCAAGCCGCGGCCACGCAGTTACACCGCCGCGAAATAGACAATGCACAACTTTGACATCAAGCAATTGGCGAAACGACACCTGGAGCACCAGCTTCGCGAAGCTGGCATCGAAATTGATACGTCACCGCTCGAGCCTGGAGTAGACCTAATCGCAATTCTCGGTTCTGGTGGTAAACCTGTGCGAGGCGCAAAATGCCTGATCAAAATTGGAGCAAACAAAAGGGACAGATTTAGTGTCATTCGCAAGTGGAAGGGAAAAGCTGATCTATTGGTGTATGCATGGAACGTTTCGACAACAGATGCGGACATTTACGCGCTCTCTTATGACGAAGCAGTCGCGCTCCTGGAGGAGCGAGGTCATACTGAGACGAAGTCCTGGAGAGTCCTGGGTGGCTACTACCTGGATGTCGGAACCGGCAAAACGCGAACCTGGTGGACAAACCACCTCTCGCCGTATCGTATGGATGCCGAAAAACTGAGAGAAAAGATTATCTCGGTTTGCAATTCGAGAAGTTTGGACAGTGAAAACGGGCCGACCATGGAGGCGTAGCGAAATTGGCAAATAAGACCGTAGCTTTCGAAATCAAGCGTCAGGCCAACCCCGATGCACCGGCAATCTGGGAGAGATTCGAGCTTGAGTGGCGTCCCGGCATGAATGTCATCTCCTCCATGATGGAGATCGCCGCCAACCCCGTCACCGCCGACGGCCGCGCCACCACGCCCATCACGTACGACTCCAATTGCCTTGAGGAGATATGCGGCTCCTGCGCCATGCGCATCAACGGCAAGGCCCGTATGGCCTGCTCCTCCCTCGTCGACAATCTCGAGCAGCCCATCAAGATCGAGCCTCTGTCCAAGTTCCCGCTCGTCCGCGACCTCTCCGTCGACCGCTCCGTCCTCTTCGAAAATCTTAAGGCCGTGAAGGCCTGGGTCCCTGTTGACGGCACCTACGACCTCGGCCCCGGCCCTCGCGTCTTCCCGCAACAGCAGGAAGTCAATTACCCGCTTTCCAATTGCATCTCCTGCTGCTGCTGCATGGAAGTCTGCCCGCAGTTCAACGACGCCACCGGCTTCGTGGGCGCCGCCACCATCGCCCAGGTCAAGCTCTTCAACAACCATCCCACGGGCAAGGTCTTCAAGGAAGAACGGCTCCGCGCGCTGGCCGGCGATGGCGGCGTGCAAGAGTGCGGCTACGCCCAGAACTGCGTTGAGGTCTGTCCAAAGGGCATACCACTTACCGACGCAATTTCCGATGTCGGCCGCGATGTTCTTATCCAGAAGGCCAAGGACTTCCTTCGCAACTAGACCAGATGGCCTAAGCTGCGGATCCGGCGGCGATAGTAAGGTGTTGTGGATCAGGAAGCACTTTACGGACCGCATTCATCCTTCCTTTTGCTCATTGAGATGCAGAACCGGGCAGTTCACTTCGCGGCGGAAATTTCCGAGCCGGCCGGGCTGCGCCAACTTGCCCAACAAGTTCCAGGCGAATTACGGCCCAACCGAAAATGGGTTGGTCGTCGATTGGGAATACCTCGGGCGCCGAATCTCAACACAGCCAAGAAGCAAACGTGTGTTTTCTATGACAAGACGGAATCGCTTTCTTTGAAGTTAGAATCCATTCTTGCTCATCTGCTCCTGGGCATCATGGTATGGACTTATGAGAAGGGCGCTCCGAGACTCTTCTCACTGCTGTCATTGACCGGCTCGAAAAGAGCCGCGATTGGAAATGCGGGATCCCATGACCACTACCACCCACGCTCCATCCGACGTTGTCGCAGAACGTCCGGCCACTGCGCGCCTAGCCTCCATCGACGTCCTGCGTGGCCTCACTATGGCGGTCATGATTTTTGTCAACGAATTGGCCGGAGTGAGTGGACTGCCGTGGTGGAATTACCACATGAAGGCCAACGTCGACGCCATGACCTACGTCGACATGGTCTTCCCCTTCTTCCTATTCATCGTCGGCCTGTCGATGCCGCTCGCAATAGCAGGCCGGTTGAGGCGAAACCCGTCGCTTCCTGCGTTGTGGATGCATGTCGCGCTTCGAACTGCGGCCCTTATGGCGATCGGCCTCATCCTGGCCAACGCCGATGACGGCGACGCATCGCGAATGATTCTCCGCCCTGCCTTGTGGGCAATTGTCGCCCTGATCGGCGCGGCACTTTTCCTGAACGAATACGGCGAGTCCCCGCGCTTTGCCCTTCTCTTCCGCTGGCTGCGCATCGTTGGTATAGCACTCGTCGTCGCCATGTTCGCAATTTTCCGCCATACGCCTAACCCTGCGCACGTATCCGGAAACTACAGCTGGATCGATTTTTCCTATCCGGAGATTCTCGGCCTCATCGGCTATACCTATCTGGCCGTTGCTCTCCTCTACGTCCCGACACGACGCTGGCTCTGGGCTCCCCTGGCGTGTTTTGTTGCGATGGTAACCTTTAACGCTCTGACGGCCGCAAGATGGATTACTTTCCCAAATCATATTCCGTACTACGTTTGGCCTTTCAGCAATGGCGCCATGGCTGGCATCACCTTCGCCGGGATCGTCACATCGGTTATCTTCCTCGGCGCTCATCGCTGGCAATCGCTCGGCCAGAAGACAGCGCTCGGCCTTTTGTTCGGCATTCTGGCCCTGTTGACGGGATGGGTCCTCACGCCGCTTGGCATCTCCAAGATCAGAGCGACGCCCACCTGGAGCCTCTCTTGCATTGGGGCTGCCGTTCTGCTCTTCACTGCGCTCTATTGGATATGCGATATCAAGAAGAAAAACCGATGGGCCTTTTTTGTCCGTCCAGCCGGCTCCAATACCTTGACCACCTATCTGCTTCCGGACTTGTGGTACTACATCCTCACTGCGGTAGGCATCCATTACTTCGACACACACTTTGATCACGCATGGCCGGGCGCCGTGAGATGCGCTCTATTTACTGCCTTCA
>JANXQR010000494.1 GCA_025353435.1 Acidobacteriota bacterium
AGACGACGGAAACTGGTGGAATGCGCGGCAACCCGGCAATCCCCAGTTCGATCCATGCCGCCAGCACCAACGATGCAATGACTGCGGCGGTGCCAATAGCGATGGAGGGCCTGATCCAGATTCGAAAGCGGCGATCCTCAGGATAATGGACAGCCCGATGTTCAGCACTAAAAGGAATCATTCTCACACCTGACGAAATACGGCAATCAGACTGATCTCAGTGTTGCCTTCCAGAGTGTGGCGCAACAATAGTATGTTCATACCGCTTCGAGAGATGAAGGTACTTTCCGGGAGTGATCCCAGCGCGCCACCATGTGCTTGCGCGCCCGTGAGTAGGAGGTTGATGATGACGGAACGGGCGGATCATGCGGCGGTAGTTATATCCCCATCATCGGAGGATCCATGCGATACGACTTTCTGGTTGACACCTACGATACCGAGCGTCTGAAGGTGTTGAGTGTCTGGAGCGAGTTCAAAGATGAGGACTTGCCGGTGAGGCCCTCCCGAAATGACAAGCGTGGGCGGAGCGTTCATGAGCATATGGTCCACCAATGTGTTAGCGAAAACACGTGGTTCGTCAATATGCTGGGAATTGAAGTAGGTGCCCCGCCCCTTCCGGATCCGGAGACCCGCATCAGTTTCATCCGGCGTTACGCAGAGGACAGCACAAAGCGGCTTCAAGTACTGCAATCGAAGGAGGACCCGTGGTGGGAGGCAGAAATAAGGTTCTTCGATGTTGCGCGCTCCCGCGCCTGGGTCATGACACGCCGGATTGCCCATACATCCCACCATCGGGGCCAACTGATGGCGTTGTTGCGGATGCTCGGGCGCGACCTGCATAGCAACTATGGCCCAACCGCCGATACTGGGGGATTAATGCAGAACCACGCGCCGACGATTTACGCTTATTCCTCCCTGGACACACTGCTCGCAGGCGAAGCTGCGGGCGGAAGAAAATCGGAGTTACCTCGAGCGGGAGAAAGAGCCGTAACGGAGCGGCCCGACGAGTAGCCCGAGAACCACACTGAAAGAGCAGCCGCCCCCGCTCCTTATCCCGGAGCAATCATCTTCTCGGGACGGAGATAGTTGTCAAACTCCTCCTCCGTCAAAAAACCCAGCTCGCGATTCGCGTCGCGCAGAGAGATCCCCTTTTGGTGCGCGGTCTTCGCCAGTTTTGCGGCCTTATCGTAACCAATGTATTGATTCAATGCGGTTACGAGCATCAGGCTGTTCTCTACATTTCCCTGGATGCGATTGCGATTGGCTTCCATGCCCTGAACACAGAATTCCGTGAAGCTGCGGCAGACGTCACCGAGAAGGCGGACCGAGTGCAGAAAGTTGTGAATCATCACGGGCTTGAAAACGTTCAGCTCGAAGTTCCCTTGGCTCCCGGCGAACGCGATCGCTGCGTGATTGCCATGCACCTGCACGGCGACCATGGTCATGGCCTCGCACTGCGTGGGATTAACCTTCCCGGGCATGATGGAACTGCCCGGCTCGTTCTCAGGCAGAAGCAACTCGCCGAGTCCGCAACGTGGTCCCGAACCGAGCCAGCGAATATCGTTGGCGATCTTCATCAGCGATGCGGCAAGCGTTTCCAGAGCCCCACTCGCAAACACCAGCTCGTCGTGGGCCGAAAGCGCCGCAAACTTGTTGGGATGCGAGCGGAACGGTAAACCGGTCAACTCGGCGATCTTAGCCGCAGTTCGCTCCGCAAACTCCGGATGCGTATTCAGCCCCGTTCCCACCGCCGTTCCCCCAATCGCAAGATCGTAGAGGCCATCGAGTGTTGTCTCGATACGGGCGATATCACGCTCGAGCAGGCTGGCCCAGCCGCCCATCTCCTGGCCTAATGTAAGCGGGGTCGCATCCTGGAGATGCGTACGCCCGATCTTGACGATATCCTCGAACTCTCTGGCCTTGGCTGCAATCGCTTCGTGCAACCGCCGCAACGATGGAAGCAGCCGCTCACTGACCCCTGTCGCCGCGGCAATATACATCGCTGTCGGAAAGGTGTCGTTCGAAGATTGCGACATGTTTACATGGTCATTGGGATGAATCGGCGTCTTGCTTCCTATTTCTCCACCGGCCAACTCGATGGCGCGGTTCGCGATCACTTCGTTCACGTTCATATTGGTCTGAGTACCGGAACCGGTTTGCCAGATGCGCAGAGGAAATTCGCTATCCAGTTTGCCCGCGGTCACTTCTTCGGCTACTTGCACAATCAGTTCCGCTTTGTCAGGTGGAAGCTTGCCGAGATCGTGGTTCACCAGGGCCGCTGCCTTCTTCAGGATGGCGAAGGCGCGGATCAACTCCGGCGGCATGCGGTCTTCGCCAATCGCGAAATGATGGAGCGAGCGCTCGGTCTGCGCTCCCCAATAGTGAGTTGCAGGGACGGCAATCTTCCCCATGCTGTCGGTTTCGATACGAACCTTCGATTGAG
>JANXQR010000688.1 GCA_025353435.1 Acidobacteriota bacterium
GGCACGCCCTTCCCGTATTTCGATAGCACCAACAGCGCCCAGGCCGGTGCCGGCTATAACGTGCCCCGTTACACTCCCGCTGGGCACATCCCCACCCACACATTCAAGTCGACAAATGGCGCGAGTGGCGGCGGACAAAACACCTATAACATTGGCAATCTCCCGGCGGCCGTCTCATTCAGCAACTCCAACATCGTGGTTCCCGGATTTCCAGACGGCATCTCCGACTGGGGGCCGTATCCAGCTGCCATGACGGCGCGCAATGATTTCCGCGGACCCGGTGCGTGGAATCTCGACGCGTGCGTGAGCAAGACGTTTCCAATTCACGAACGCTTGAATCTGGAATTTCGCGCCGAGGGCTTCGACGTCTTCAACCACCACAACCTCTACATTCAGGAGAGCCTGGACGATGTGGCAAATGTGGGCTACGGGGTTCCCGTTCCCATCACCGCATCCAAAGGCGGCATCGGCAACAACGGCGGCTCGAACGACGAACGGCGGTTCGGGCAGTTCTCGCTCGCAGTAAAGTTCTAACGCATTGGTTCGCACGGGCCCGTTCGTTGAGCGGGTCCGTGCCGTCCAGTCAGCATGAATTTTAAGAACCGTGAAGATTGAGGATCAAATCGTCACTTCCGAAATCGTCGCTTCCGGCGCCGCTCCAAATGTTGTCAAGTGCCCAACCTGTGGAAATCGTTGCAATCCGCTCATTACAAAGAAAACAAATATATTTGAAAATCCATTATTAATTGTTGGGATCTGTCATACTTAATACAGATAAGAAATAAAGCCCCTCCGCACCCGGAGGGGCTTTTCATTTGCAATGAAAGTCAGGATCAAGTCATGCCGAATTCGACCGAAAATCTCGCCTCTCGTATCTTTAGTCTCCCGCTCGTGCCTTCGGTCCATTTCCCACTGGTTGCTGTCCTTCGTGATTTAAATCACATTCAGCAGAAATCCCCCCCCTTTCGGGGTGTAACGCTATGAGCGCAATCAACTTGATCGTTTTTATTTTGCGCATGCGTGCGTCCCTGAAGGGATTTCAACTCAGTAGATCGGAAACAATCCCCGGCGCGGCCCGCAAAGCGGCGTCAATCTGGGACGGGTCCTTGCCGCCCGCCTCCGCAATCTCCGGCTTTCCTCCGCCGGAGCCCCCTACAAACTTGGCGACAGCGCCCACTAGCTTGCCGGCCTGGATGCGCTTCAGCAGCCCCGGCGTTACTCCGGCAATAATGGCCACCTTGCCCTCCGGCTGGGCAGACGCCAGCACCACAACCGCTTCGCCGGCCTTCTGCTTCAGATTGTCCACCAAGGTCCGCAGCTGTCCGCGATCAAGATTGTCAGCTCGGTGGGTCAGCACCTTGACGCCTTTCACCTCAACCGCTCGGGAAAGAACTTCGTCAAGGCCCCCGGCGGCGGACTTCATGCGCATCTCTTCCAGCTCGCGGCGGAGCCGCTTGAGTTCATCGTCCTGGGAGCCGAGTTTGGCGCGCAGCGAGTCAGACAAATTCCCGTCGGAGGCCGGCGCAATCTGCGAGGCAAACTGGGCCAGCTCAAAGTCGCGGCGGAACGTTGAAAGCGAGCCGAGTCCGCTGATCGCTTCCAGGCGGCGCACGCCGGAAGAAACAGCGCCCTCGCTGGTGATCTTCAGCAATCCGATCTCGCCAGTAGCGGCGGTGTGGATGCCGCCACATAGTTCCGTCGAAAAACCATCGGAGAGCTTGACCACGCGAACCTTGTCTCCGTACTTCTCGCCGAACAGCGCCATGGCGTGGTACTCGTTCACAGCCACGTCGATGGGAACGTCTTCGAGGGTTTCAACGGTGGCGTTGGAAAGCACTTCGCGGTTGACGATGTTTTCGATCTCCTGCAACTCCTCGTCGGCAACCTGGGCGAAGTGGGAGAAGTCGAAGCGCAGCCGCGTTGGATCGACCGACGAGCCGGCCTGCTTTACGTGGGTGCCGAGGACTTGCCTGAGCGCCGCGTGAAGCAGGTGAGTGCCGGTATGGTTGCGGCGGATAGCGTTGCGGCGCTCCCCATTGACCACAGTATTGACGTGGTCGCCGACAGCAAGTGGCTGCTTGAGGATGGCCTTGTGGGCGCGGACGCCTTGAACGGGAAGAACGCAGCCGATGATCTCGGCCACGGTCACGTTGCCGTCCGTGGAGAGAAAGATACCGGTGTCGCCGACCTGGCCGCCCGAGTCGCCGTAGAAGCTGGTGTGGTCAAGGACAACATCGACGGAATCGCCAGCGGCCGCGGCTGGAACGCCCTGGCCGTCCTTGACGATGGCGAGGACTTCGCAGTCCATCGAATCGAGATGCCGATAGCCTTCGAAATCGGTGCGCGGCAGGTCGCGGAAGGCGGGGCTGGCGGACTTCTGGCTCCCACCCTTCCAGGACGCGCGTGCGCGGGCTTGCTCTTCGCCGCGTGCGCGCTCAAAGCCTTCATCGTCGAACTTGACGCCAGCATCGCGCGCGGCGTCCACCATGAAGTCGAGCGGCAGGCCGAAGGTCTCGTACAAGTGGAAGGCATCTTTGCCTTCTAGAGTTGGTCCGTGAAGAAGGAAATCGAAATATCGGTGCTCCTCAGCGTTTTTCGGCATTTGACGCTCAAGGAGGGCCTTTGATGCCACGACGTCCATCTCCTCAAAACTATCCAACCCAGATGACACCCGCCTACCAGTGGAAACTAAACAATCCGTTCCGAATTTAGATCCAAGATCAGCGAGCATGGCGCTGCATCTCGGCAGGTACTCAACACGAATTCCCCTCAGAATTTCATCGAGTTCTTGGGTGCCAACCTCCAAAACCCGTTGGAACTGCTGCTCTTCCGCGAGCACCACCTTGG
>JANXQR010000505.1 GCA_025353435.1 Acidobacteriota bacterium
GACTTCCACCCTTGGACCGGCTCAAACGTGGGCTTCCTTTCTGTTACCAGGTCAGGCAATTGACTGGTCAACCGCGGGCGTTGGGACAATTCCCGCGCGGACCACCCTCTGCGCGCAGTTAACACCCTCGGCGACGGTGTCCACCATCAACGCAGCGCTTGCCTCGTGCCCAAGCGGGCAGGCTGTGTCTCTGGCCGCAGGCACTTATGCGATTTCAGGAATTGTGAAGGTGCCAAACAACGTTACGCTTCGCGGCGCAGGCGCGGACAAGACCATCCTGAACGCGACGGGAAGCGGCGAGGCCGTTGTTTTGCTTGGTTCAGGATCGGTTGCGTTGCAGTCGCGCGCCATCAGTGGCGGCGCTACAACCGGCTCAACGCAGATTTCGCTAGGCAGCATGCTGGGCGTAAGCGTGAGCAAATACCTTGTGATCACCGAGACCAACGATTCCAGCTACGTCACAGCGTCAGGAAGCGGTGGAAACTGCAACTGGTGCGATGGAGGCTGGTCGAAGACAGGCAACTACGCGAAGGGTCAGATTGTCGCGGTAACAGCGGTGAGCGGCAGTTCCGTCACCGTTTCTCCTGCCCTTTATTCAAATTACACGCACTCGCCAATCGCTGTGCCCTTCAGCGCGGCCGCCAGTTATGCTGGCGTAGAGCAGCTGCAGGTGAAGGCCAACAACACCGGATACGCGGCGAACTTCGCCATGGACCAATGCGCTTACTGCTGGATCAAGGCAGTCGAGTCGAACTATGCAGACGGGGACCACGTTGCCGTCTCCTGGGGAATTCATGACGAGATTCGCGACAGTTACTTCTCAAACGCATTTCTGCACACTCCGGGGACATACGATGCCGACCTGAAGCTGGTGTTGAAGACCAGCGCCTCGCTGATCGAGAACAACATTATCGAACGGACACACGTGGCGGTCATGCTGGAGTGGGGGCCGGCCGGGAACGTAATTGCCTATAACTACACGACCGGCGAGTTCGATAGCGG
>JANXQR010000761.1 GCA_025353435.1 Acidobacteriota bacterium
CGAGCGGCATGAACTCGATGAAGCGCACGATTACGTCTTCGCGCCGCGCAAAGTGGGCGAAGCTTTCCACTTGGTCGTCGTTGAAGCCGCGCAGCAGCACGCAGTTGATCTTGATGGGAGTGAGGCCGGCTTCACGCGCCGCGCGAATGCCGCCCAGGACTGCCGTGTGACTGCCGGGAACTCTGGTGATGCGCTCGAATGTGGGGGCGTCGACCGCATCCATGCTGATGGTGACGCGATTGAGCCCCGCCTGCTTCAGAGGCTTGGCAAGGCCATCGAGCAGGTGGCCGTTGGTGGTGAGCGCCAGGTCGAGCGGCTCGCCAAATATGGTGCGGAGGCTGGCCAGTTCGCGCACCAGATCCAGCAGCCCGCGCCGTAGCAGCGGTTCCCCGCCGGTAAGGCGCACCTTGGTGATGCCCAGGTCGACAAATAGCCGGATGATGCGCAGGTATTCTTCAATCCCCAGCTCCGGGTACTGTGCTCCAAGCTCCCCGGTGCGGCAGTAGACACACTTGTAATTGCAGCGGTCGGTGATGGAAACCCGCAGGTCGTGGATCACGCGGCCGTGGCTGTCGGTCAGACGGGAAAGTCCCCGATCCGCGGCTCGCGTGTCCGAAATTGGAAGAATGGGCAGGGAAGCGGCCATGGTCACGTTCAAGGCTACACCTGATTGAAGCGAAAGCGATCCGGCCTGCAACAGTACTTCAGTTTTTGCCCCTGGAATGGCGCCGACTTAGTCGATGCGCGGAGTTCCGCGGCGCATCATCATCCCAGCCCCGCCCAATACCACGATGATGCCGCAGGCAATGGCGAAATAGAACGCGATGGGATGCGCCCAGCCCGGCGAGTAGGTCAGGTCCTGGCCTACCCAAAGCAGCAAAATCGTTGCAATCACGGCAAATTGCCCGGCAATCACCAGGAAAGTGTGGCCAAGGTCGCGACGCTTGTCGAGCGCCTCCACTTGATCGGGGGTCAGGTGACGCTCTTCCGGGGGAAGCAGGGGGTTCGCCATCTTGTTCTCCTTGCGCGCTGCGGGGACCTCTCTTGCAGCCGCTTTCACTCTCGATTCAATCACATGCGAGTGGTTTGCGCCAGCCTCGCCGGGGGTAGGGGATGAGTTAATCCTGGAGGAACGCCAGAGTCTGCAGGCCCGCGATTTCGAACGGCTTGCGGCACCTGATGTTGACGCAGCCCAACTTGTCGTCGCGGCGCACCATGTAAGACTGCGCCTTGGCAAAGCGCGCCCGGTCGCGTTCGTCGGCATTGCGCGGCAAAGCAGCCCGCTTGCGGCGAACCACCCAGGTCACCTTGTATTCTCCCGGCTGCCCGCATTTTGGGCACGTAAGGGTGTGCGTTCGTTGCTCTGTTGTTTCGTTGAAAAAATCCTTCTCTTCCATGGTCCCGTTTCTCCAGCTAAAATTCGGCCCGCGCCACTTTCGCTTGGGCTCAATCTCATTCATACTCGACCTTGCGGCCCGGTAACGCAAGGCCGGATTGGGACGGGGAGAGGCAGTGGCGAAACGCAAACCGGGACAGTTTTCTGCGACCAAGGCCGTGAAGGCCAACGCCCGCGAGCGTGTGGGCCAGCCCAAGCCCGCGCGCGTAGTGGTTGACACGCCGCGGACTGGCCGCCAGACCAAGCACAAACCCAAGATGGATGAGATCATTCAGCAGGAAGAATAGGCAGTCGGGAGTTTCCCCAGGAGGTAGTCAGCATGGCAAAAGTTACTGGAGTGGGCGGAGTATTTTTCAAATCACGGGACCCCAAGGCGCAAGCCGCGTGGTACGCAGAGCATCTGGGGATCCCAAAATCCGACGACGGATCACTGATTTTTGACGGGCCTGATTCGGCGGGAATGACCGTCTTTGCACCGTTCCCCGCCGACACCAAGTACTTCGGGGATGGCCCGCAGCAGTCCATGGTGAATTTTCGAGTTGATGATCTTGACGCCCTGCTCAAGCAGCTCGCCGAGGCTGGCGTGCGCATCGATCCCAAGCGCCAGGACGAATCGTACGGGCGCTTCGCCTGGATCTGGGATCCTGAAGGCAATCGCATCGAGCTGTGGCAGCTAGGCGTGTGACCTGAGAAGCAGCGATAAGTGGAGCGTTCCCGGGCCCAAGCAAGCCGGCCCGGGTCGCAGCTATTGTGACTGATTCAAGTTTGGCTGATTCACACTGTAGGGTCCGGGCAGTGCTGGCGCCTTTGGCGATGCTGCTTCGAACTTCGCCGCCTCGTTCGTACCCGTAGCCGTTCGCTTGGAGTAAATGCGGAATTGCACAGTGAGATCGACCTCAACCGGCACCGCCTTGCCGTCCTTCATTCCCGGCTCAAAGCTCGCTTTGCGAATAGTTTCCACCGCGTTCTCATCCAGGCCAAAGCCGATGGGGCGGCCAATCGCCACCTCTTGCGGCTTTCCATCCGGCCCAACAATCACGTGATACATCGCCATACCGGCCACGCCGTTTTTTTGAGCATATTCGTTCGAGGGCGGCTCAAAGGCCATGGTCAGCCGCGGCTTCGTATCTACCTGATTCGTCCGCAACACTGCTGAATCACTGGGCTTGTAGTCTGCCTTGTCGGCAATCGCCTTGTAATAGAGCTTCCAGTAGTCAGGAAGGGTGGCCACCATGCGGTCATCAATGCTGGGAGAAAAAATGTGATCGAGCGCCGTCCGCAGCATACGGTTGGCCTCTTCCTGGGACGTGGTGATCGTGACGCCATGGCGGCTTGTTTCAGCATCTTTCAGGGCCGGGGCGATTGCCGTCGCGTTTGTTGCTGGGGTGGCGGTCTGGGGCGCTGTGGCCGGTTGTTGCGCTTCGGCCGTCGTGGTCGGACTCGCCGCCAGTGCCTGAGCCGCAGCCATCGCAGCCGGTTTTGCCGTTGCCGCGGCCTTCTTGTCGTTCCCCTTCTTCTTTTCCAGCTTTTCCGGTTTCGGCTTCTTCGGCGTGACTACAATTTCGCGGTCGATGGTGATCTTCAACGGCTTCTTCTTCGACGTGAGCTTCACCCGGTCGACATTCGCCGACTGGTCTTGCGTGGCCAACGCGCCCAGAAAATGCAGCCCGTAGCGCTCGCCCTCCAGCTCCACGTGGTGCTTATCCACCTTGACGCGGTCAATCTGCACCAGGCTCAATGTGTAGGAAGCCTTCGGCGAATTGCCGCCCAGCTCACCCTTCTCATTGAAATGGAGGGTGTTGTCCAGGTAGCCGCCGCGCAAATAGAAGGTCTTGCCTTCCAACTGCTGCCGGAGTTGATCCTCGGCCACAGCCATTTCCTGGATTTCAGCGGCAGAGGGCGCATCCGCATGCGCGTCGGGCTTGGAGGGGTCCGCTAAGGGCGTCTGGGCCGGGTCGGCCGCCTGGGCTGCGGGAGCCGCCTGCTGCGTATCCGGGGTTGGCGCCGGGGTCGTCGGGGCAGGCGATTGGGCAAATATGATGGTGCCGCACGCCAATATCGTGACGCACGCGAGCGCTGCGAGAGTCAAAGCAGCTCGCAAGGAGAAAGGCCTGCACATGGCAGTGCCGGGGGGGATTTCTCTAAGCATATTTTTATACCGTTGAAGAAACTTTAGCAGGATTTTGGCTGGTTTGAACCAATAAATCTCCGCCAAACCTGGCCAAAGGTGCTGGTTACCCCGCGTTTTCTGGCCTCCTCAGCCGCCACAGCACCCGCCGGAAAAGCCCCATCACGCGGCGTGTGTCGAGCGACGACAGCTTCAGCTTGCGCAGCAGTACGCGAACGTCATGCCGGTTGACGGCCTCCATCGAGGCCGGCGAATACGCCGCCGCCGTCATCGTCTCCTCGATCAGCCCGGCTAGCCGTTCGAGTGAGGCCGAGGGCGCCGCCGCCTCTCCGCCTTCATTCGACCGGACATTTTCAGCAGCCATAGGCCGCGCCAACTCATACAGACATACCGCCGCCGCCTGCCCCAGGTTCATTGAAGGCTGGCGCGGGTCGGTGGGAATCTCCACCAGCACATGGCACCAAGACAGATCGTCGCGCGTGAGCCCATGTTTTTCCGGCCCCAACACCAGCGCTGCCCGGCCGCCGAGAGCGAGTTCCCGGTGCAGCAGCGGTTCCAGTTCCGGCAGTGAGACGACCCGCTGATCCGGCTTGCGATGCGTCAGCGTGCCGGTGCCAGCGACAAAAGTGCAGCCCGTCACCGCTTCGGCCAGTGAGGCAAATTCTCCAGCGTTTTCGAGCACGTCCGGTGCGCCCACGGCGGACTTGGCTTCGCGCCAATGGGCCTCAAACGGCGCAGCCACGCTTAGGTTCGCAAAGCCGAAGTTGGCCATGGCCCGCGCCACCGCGCCTATATTGAGGGGGTTGCGCGGCGCGACAAGCACCACGTCAAGGCGTTCGCGTTGGGCTGAGGTCAGCAAAGTCCGATTGTAGAGCGGGCATCCAGTTGTAGAGCCTGAAACCGCGCCGTTGGTACACTCGTAGCACCCATGGCTCCGAATCCGCATTCCCTACGTTCTGAGACTGACGCCCTGTGTGACCTTGCGCGGTGGTGCGCGGCGCGGGGATGGGTGCCCGCCACCAGCGGCAATTTCAGCGTGCGCGACGCAGTGTCGGGGCGGATTCACATTTCGCGCAGCGGCCTGGATAAAGGCCTGATCATGCCCGCTGACCTGCTCGAACTCGACGCCGAAGGCCATGTGCTCAGCGGCGACGGCAAGCCTTCGGCCGAAACAGGGCTGCACGTGGTCATCTATCGCGATCGTCCCGAGGCATTCGCTATCGCGCACGTTCACACCATCTTCAACACGCTGATTTCGGCGCTCTGCGAGTCAACCGGACACTTGGACATTCACGGCTACGAACTGCTGAAGGCGTTCTCGGGTGTGGAAACGCACGCTCATCATGAACGGATTCCGGTCATCGCCAATTCGCAGGATTACCACACGCTGGCTCGCGAACTCGAAGAGGCGTTGGACGTGCATCCGAGGGCGCACGGCGTGCTGCTCAGCGCCCACGGACTTTATACTTGGGGCACATCGGTGGCTGAGGCGCGCCGCCACCTCGAGGCGCTGGAATTTCTGTTCGAGGTGGAATACCACCGGCTGGCTAGTGAAATTCGGCAATCAGATCTGGGTGCCCGCTGAACGGGAAACTGGGTGGCCCACCTTCGGCGCGTCTTTGTTTTTGCGCCTAGGGTGGGACGGAGGAATTCGACATGGCAGTTCTTCGCTTCCCCGCAGAGGACCGCAAGATCGAAAGCGAGCAGGAGATCCGGTCCACGCTGGCCGCGCTCGGCATCGACTACGAGCGCTGGAGTCTCGATCGCGTGCCGCCCGACAGCTCCGCCGACGCCGTATTGGCTGCCTATGCTGCGGAGATCGACGCCATGAAGCAGCGCGGAGGCTACGTGACGGCGGATGTGATTGACGTGAATCCCACCACGCCGAATCTCGAAGTCATGCTCGCCCGCTTCGACAAGGAACACACCCACGACGAAGACGAAGTGCGCTTCATCCTCGCCGGCAGGGGAATTTTCTTTCTGAACCTGGAAGGTCGTGTCGCTTCGGTTGAAGTCGGCCCCGGCGACATGCTGCGCGTGCCCCGCGGCACCACCCACTGGTTCACGCTGTGCGAAGACCGCCGCATCCGCGCCATCCGCTGGTTTCAGGACACCACCGGCTGGACGCCGCATTACACTGGCTCGGGCGTTGATGTGGATTATCAGCCGCTATGTTTCGGCCCGCAGTATCTTGGCGCGCGCGTCCACACGACCATCAGCATTGATCGGAGCGCATGACCGAACCTGGCACGATTCCCGCCCCACCGAAGCTCTATCTTCTCGACGTTGAAGGCACGGTTGCGCCGCTGACGCTGACCAGCGAACTGCTCTTTCCCTATGCGCGGAAGCATCTCGCCGATTTCCTGAAACAAAATCTAATGACGCCCGAGGTCCAGGCTGACTTGAAGCTTCTCGCGGAAGAGAATCGCGCGGAAGAGTCGCAGCTTTCCCCGACGTACGGCGTCGAAATCCGGAACGAGTTATTTGCGCGCTCTTATCTCATGTGGCTCATGGACAACGATCGCAAATCGACTGCGCTCAAGAGCATTCAGGGCAAGATCTGGAAATCCGGCTTCGAATCCGGAGAGCTCACAGGGACGTTGTTCGACGACGTCCCCGAAGCGTTTCAGCGCTGGTCCGAGCATGCGCGCGTTGCCATCTACTCGTCAGGCTCCACAGAAGCGCAGCAGCTTCTTTTTCGCCACTCGATATTTGGCGATCTCACACCGCTCATCTCCAGCTACTTCGATACGCGAGTCGGGGCCAAGGGTGAAGCCGCCAGCTACGCCGCGATCGCCGCAGCCATGCAGATCGCGCCTGCTGAAATGCTGTTTCTTTCCGATGCCGTGCGCGAACTTGACGCTGCCCACGATGCCAGCTGCCAGACCCGCCTCGTCAACCGCCCCGGCAACGCCATCGTCGACGACGCCCACGGCCACATCGCACTTGAATCCTTCGCGGCCTTATAGGTTCTAATAAATCGTGCACTGGACCAACCCCGCCACGACCGCATTCGACCAACTCCGCCACGCGCCCATCGTGCGCTTCTCGCTGCTCGCGCTCAGCTCCATCTTTTTCCTGGTCGACCCCTTCGCCGCCATCGGCTCGTTTCTCGCCATCACCTCGAGCGCCGACCCCGAGCGCCGCAAGCGCATGGCCCGCAAGGCAGCCATCACCTGCTTCATCGTGCTGACGACCTTTGCGCTCGCCGGCCAGCTCATCTTCCGCATGTTCGGCATCACTCTACCGGCCTTTGAAGTCGCGGGCGGCCTGATTCTGCTGCTCATCGGCCTCGACATGCTTGAAGCCAAGCGCTCGCCCACGCAGGAAGCCCACGGCGACACCGAAGAGGGCGCCAGCAAGGAAGACGCGGGCATCGTGCCTCTCGGCATCCCCATGCTCGCCGGCCCCGGCGCTATCTCGTCGGTCATGGTGCTGGTGGGCCAGGTGCCGTCGGTGTGGAACTGGGAGATGGCCGCCATCATTGGCTCCATCGCCATCACTTCGCTGGTCAGCTATTGGGTGTTCGCAGGCGCCGCCCGCGTCCGCGCCTTCATGGGAGAAACAGGCATCCGCATTCTCGTCCGCATCATGGGCCTGCTGCTGGTAGCGCTTGCCATGCAGTTCTTCGTCAACGGGCTGACGGATCTTGGAATCATTCAGAAGCAGTGAACAGTAGTCAGTGCTCAATGCTCATTGACGAGCTCTGCACCGGGCATTTTCTGACCACTTACCACTGATCACTGATCACTAGTCTGTTTTCCACCGCGAATCACCCTTTCCCACAGCCTTTCCCCTTGCATTCCGGACCTTCGGTTGCTATTCTCAACAAGTCGCAACGGACGGTTTTCGCAAGTGAATCGTTTGTTGCAAAGCAGAGACTGCTGTGTTAGTCTCAAAAATGTTGCAAGTAAGCAGTGGGGCTTTACGTGGCCATGTGGCCTGCCCGTAAGGGAAAGAGAAAGCCAGTTCGTAGGGTCAGGCGAGGTAGATTAGAACGCCCCTGAACCCCTGTAGGGAATCCCGCAGAGAACAATCCACCGCACGACCCGAGAGATTAATCTCTCGCGAGCCTCTAGCGGCTCGAGAAGTTTTGGTCGTTCTTTGATATTTAGCGCTGCGTGATGCTTTTCAGAGACGGGTTTAAACCCGGTCTGAATCGGTCACCCCATAAGCGCTTCATCAAGCAGGGAACCACCGCCAACAATGAGTTTGGTCGGCCTTGGATGAAGTGAAAATAGTGGGTTGACATGATACCAGATCTTCGATAGTCTTGGAAAGTCGCGCAAAACGGCTGAGGGATGCGGGAGACCGCTAAACTCAATCAGCGCAACAAGTTCGGGGACACTCAGACGTAAAAGTTTGAGCCTCGATCCACAAGGGAACCGCTTAGGCGGACCTCTCTCAAGGATCTTTGACAATAAGGTTGAACATGCCAGTCGTGGGAATCGATCAGGTTTGGCTTGATCATTCTCACAAGGTAAGAGCATCTGCGTGCACCCTCTTCTTCGGAGCAATCTGAAAAAGAGATGCGCAGATGCCGTCGACTCACAAACGACCTCCGTCGGGAGTGAGTTGACAACAGGTTTCAAACGAGAGTTTGATCCTGGCTCAGAATCAACGCTGGCGGCGTGCCTAACACATGCAAGTCGAACGAGAAAGTGGTAGCAATACCACTAGTAAAGTGGCGCACGGGTGAGTAACACGTGACTAACCTACCCTGGAGTGGGGGATAACTGAGGGAAACCTTAGCTAATACCGCATAACACCTACGGGTCAAAGGAGCAATTCGCTTCAGGAGGGGGTCGCGGCCGATTAG
>JANXQR010000770.1 GCA_025353435.1 Acidobacteriota bacterium
CGTCTCCTCTCTGTTTAGCAGAATTTGGCTTTCAATTTGAAGTACCGTTGTCATAGGCACCATGCCGCTCGGCTCTCCGTGTTTGCCTTGCTTGAGCTTTGGTGACCGCGTTACCAGATGCCCTTATCGCTTCCCGTAATCTTCTGCCCAACTGCGGCCGCCGTGGCGAGCCACGGCAACAGGCTCAGGCGAACGCCACTGCGCAACTCCCGCTTTCGCACCAATCCGGCAAGCTGTGTTCCGAAGAGCTTTGCGGACTGCGGCAAAATAGGAACGCGCAGAAAACCCTTGTTGAAGTAGATTTCAGCTCCGCCAAATCGAGCGTCCTCCACGACAAAACGTGGTAGATCTATCCCCGACCCGCGATAGGTGTTTACATAGTCGGACACAATCCCGAGATAAGTCGCAACACCTTCCCAAATCCCTGCGGCACGGGCCGAGGACCGCAAATCCTGGTAATCGATGCCACCGGCGCCTGCTAACTCAGCACTATCGACGATGTCGCACAGCCGGAAGTAGAAATGCCGGTACATCCGTTGTAGCGTCGAGATCATAATGCGATCGGATGCAGACGGAACCCTGAACAGGTATTCACCAACCGAAATCATTCGTGTGCGCTTCAACAGGCGCGATGCCATCGTCACCTGTTCTCCGGTTTGTCCCAGGCGGCCCATGTGAATCTCCACCAGTTCGGGCAGCCCTGGTAAGGCGAAGTTCCATTTACGTGCCAGGCGATCTCCCCAACTGCGGGGCTCGACCTGTGCGTCGAAGCACCGTTTCATCAGCCTGGAGACATCGTTTGAGTCTGCATTTGTGTAAAGATCCAGATCGCTGCCGATGTCAGGCCAGTGATCCAGTGATTTGATCACCGCAACATCGTACCCTTCGGCCTCGAACGCAGTGCATATCTCATGCAGAAACCTGATTGCCGTCGCGATCCGAGTGCGTTCGGCCGCCAGCGAGGTCTCCGCCCATTCTGTCCGTATGTCATCCCCTTGTTCCCGGACCATCTCCAGAAACACATTCAAACCTCGCACGATGACGTGGTTCAGTTTCGACAATGTTTCTAATTCCTTGAAGCCTTCACTGCTTATGCCGCGCACTTCCGTCCATAAACCCGCCGCGATCGAGGAACCACCAACATCGCCGCATGTTGGAAGCAGAAGAATCCTAGAAAGGAGCGCCATAGCTGCTTGCTTAGTAGGCTGTGCACTCGTCTTGGTCATAAATAACAACAATCCTTCTGAGGGAATCTGTAGGGGACAGAATGGAACTCCGCCGGACGAACATCACGCATTGGAAGATCCTCAAGGCCTTCCAATGCCGCCCTCTTCGGTTTGACTTTCAGGTCCTTTGCACTGCTCGTATCGATATCCGCATTCGAGCCATGTTCGAATGCAAGATTATAGAACCTGGGAGCGCGATCCAGTTTGCTCTGGAATTGAGATAAATAGCGCAGGTTGTTGAGAGTGAAAGGATTGACCTGATCGTAAAGATAGGCCTTATAGAAGAGATCTCCGGCCTTGGTGCACTGGCGATTTCGAATTGCCTCAACGCGTTCGCGATTCCGGCGCTGCACAGACGTACGTTCGCTACATTTGGGGAACTTGATTTTCAAGCCCCCTCGTGCCGTGGAGCTTTGAAATCCCACCGCTTCCGTGGCGGCGATGAAGGCGAACGATTTGGTTAGTATCCGATGCATTTTGCTCTGTTTACCTTCTTCGTCCAGCCCGCGGAAGTGGGCGCTTAGGCACAAAGAGTTGGATGCGTGACAGTTGAGGGTGTTGCTTATGCTGCAAGAATGCTTCCGCGGCCCCATGCGCACAAAAGTAACAACCATTTGCATAGAAGTTTGTGCGGCAAGCCACCAATATCGATGAAAAGCTCGCGGTCTCCGTATCAGTCCACCACTAACGCTGAGACACTTCACGCCGTAGCTTCACAAATTTGAGTGTTGATATTTTTCGGATATTGTAATGAATATCGAACAGTCATGTGTTTGGGGTGCCCGGAACCACGCTTTTTACAAAGCAATCACCTCAGGTGTCTTCGCCGTTGCCCTAAAAGAAAGGAGCTACTTTACGCCGAGGCACCCATATAGTCCACCATCGCATCGAATTAACAAGTAAGCGAAGTACCAATGTTAGTGAAGTTCGCAGATCCGATTCCCGACTCCTTTTCGGTGTTCGAACTGGAGTTTCAACACGATTGTGATGAGTAGCTTGACCCAGAATACCAAAATACTTCACGCCCGAATTGTCTCTCGGGGTATCGTGCTGCTGTCAGGCTCAGGCTTGGCGACGCCGATAAACCTGGCCTACAACATTATTGCTGCCATCTACAGACGCCTTCTCCGTAACGATGTCGATCGCCTGTTTGAGATGTATGCAACGCAGACCGGCGCGGTCAACAGCATTTTTCAGCCTCTATTGTGTTCCGATGCTAGATGCTATATGAGCTCGAATCTCGCAGTTCACATCAAATACCAGAGTCAGCCCCGTAACATCGACATTCCGCAAACATCGATTGAATTCCGCAAACATGGAATGGGAGGCAGCATGAAGACCTCGAGCAGGTGGTTAAGCGGACACACTGCTATTTGTCTAGCGTTGTCGCTGGCGATCCCTGTAGGTCAAGCGGGTTCAGCAATTGCACAGCAGGCAGCACCGAGCCAGCAGTCGACGCAAGGCGTATCATCTCAACAAGCCAAGGAAGACATGCAAGCCACAAATGCGGCCGTGGACACCGCGGTCTCTACGAGCTCTCTTCCCGATAACGCCACTCCGGTAAGCGCCCATGCTCAAAATCAGGAAGGACAACCCGCTAATTCGACATCTGGAACGGATGAACAGAACGGAGCGCGAAAGCCCGTTGGCGCGGCTGCAGCACCTTATGAGAGAACCATGGGTGTGGCCGCCTCCAGACCCGCCGGGGCAGCGATTGCACCGGCCAAACAGCGCCGCGTGCGGACGATCCTGATCAGCGCAGGTTTAATCGCCGGAGCGGCTATCGCCGTCGGTTCAGTCGCCGCCCTATCTCACGGAACACCCGGCCGTCCTTAGTGACTCCGGCTTAAGATATTCGGAAGGACCCTTGGAGCATGTTGATGTCTAGACTTCGGAGCAATTCTCGCACCATTACCATGAGCTTTTCTGGGATTGATGGTGCCGGAAAGAGCACCCAGATTGAAGATCTTTCGGCGCGTCTTAGAGAGTCTGGCCTGCGCGTCCAAGTGATCAGGTTCTGGGATGACGTCGCCCGATTGACGCGGATCCGCGAAGCCTCCGGTCACGCGATCTTTAAGGGCGACAAAGGGATTGGTACTCCTTCTGCACCGGTCAATCGGCGGGACAAGAATGTCCAGTCTGGGCTCATGACGGTGGTGCGCCTTTTTCTCTACTTTCTGGACGCGGTATCGGTCAGGTTGGTCGTAAAGAAAGCCTTGAGATGTAGCGCCAATATTGTCATTTTCGATCGCTATACCTACGACGAACTGGCCAACCTGAATCTGCGCAATCCTGCCATTCGGGCTTATGTCAAACTGCTTATGAGATTGGTGCCAAGACCTGACATCAGCTACTTGCTGGATGCAGATCCCCTTCTGGCAGGCGCTCGGAAGCCGGAGTATCCTCTGGAATTTCTCTACGCCAACCGTCAGGCCTACCTGGAATTGGCGGACCTGGTGGGTGGCATGACTGTGATCGCTCCGATGCCGATTGAGGAAGTCGGGCGCCGGGTTCTTGAGTGCGCAGTCGCCAAGGCGCGGTACGGAGACATCACATGTCCGCAGGTCATAGACTGTGATCTTTCCATCAGGTAGCATCGGCATCTAAACCCCGAATTAGCGTACCTTGGCTCCGCTGGCCAGATCACAGTAAGGGAAAACTGCGGCCGTGATCATGAGAACCACTAAATGGCGACCCATCCTGCAAATTCTCTTTTTTGCTTGCGCCTGCGCATCCTTGATATCGACAACAGGCGCCGTCTCCTGTGAAGCGCAATCGCAGATGACAGCCGCCGCAAACCCATGGTTGTCGCCGGAAACTGCAGCATGAACTCGGTCAGGTTCATCCTGACAACGACCCCGGATCGAAGCCGTTGTTAATCGGAGCAAACAGTTCTACATACCAGGTGACCGTGATCGACACTACTTCGGTGCTCGGCGCGCTTGATCTGGAGATCCACTACACCCCCAATGCGGAGCAAGCGGGGCAGTTGCACGATCCACCAACTGCACGAAGACAAGTGCTTGACGTAATGACCTACACCGTTGCCCTGCATCCTGAAGGTCGCGATGCCTTTCATGGCATATGGGTACGCGCCGATGAGGGAGACGCTTCGGTCTTTTCCCTGGAACTCCCCATGGAACAGATCGCCGCATTGCCGCTGCCGGAAAACACTTCTTCTTCCGTCGCAAAGTAGACCGAAATTCAAGTGCTTGCGATGCGGTCCCGAGTGCCCCGGCTCCGATTAAGGCTTCTATTCATCATCGACAGACAGTTCGGTTGCCCAGGCGCACTGGCGACGAACTGCTTCTGCCGAATCCATCACCCATGTCTTCAAGGCTTTGGAATGCTTGGACAAAATATAGGTAATTCTTACAGTCGGTCCCATGAACTTTTTACAAGATGCATGAATTAATTACAGGGTTGCCTGCATCGCAGATTTTCCTGTGATTTTTTCACACGCGGGGGTTGCCCTCGTCGCTCAATCGTGTAAGGATTCCGTTAGTTAGTTCAGGACAAGTTGCCTTATGATCGACGCCTGTAGGACCAGGTAGGAACAGGCGGAGAAGAATGACGGGTATCTGGATCGCAGTTCCGTCATGATTCTCGCTGCAACTTTTGGCTTCGAATCGTAACTCAGCGTGGTAGCGGAAACGCACGCACTCTGCCCCCCCGCCAAGTAAGTGTTAAAAGAGGTTGCCCGGTAGCTGTAATCGGACGTTGTCCCATCTCGTTCCGTACTGCTGAGAACAGCCCATTTCCAGTCAAGAGGGTGGTTAACCCCTCGATGGAAGAGCGCGGGAATTTTTGCGCAAAAAATAAGACTTGGCTAGAACTGCGCTTTCTTCAAGACGCATGCGCATGTTGGAATGTTGCATTGAATGCCACGCGTCCCAACTGCTTGAACGCAGGATCGACACGGCCCGCTCAATGAATCGGGTCCAATTTCGACCAAAACCTTACTTGGTATCAGATGCAAGTCATGGCAATGCGGTTGTAGATCATAGGGAGTTAGATGTGCCGCCAGTTGAGAATTCGCCGCGACCTTACGAAACGAATTAATCCCCCGAGAGAAAGATCAAACCAATCATTTCGAGAATATGAAGGTAATCCATGATGATGTCCAAGAAAATGACGATGCTTCAAATGCTCTTTTTCAACTCCCTTCTACTTGTGACCCTGTTAATCCCCGCTGCCGCAAGCGTGGTCGTCAACAGCCCTGTCAATGGTGCGAGTGTTTCGTCGCCGATCCCTCTCTCCGCCACCGCCGCTGCCTGCTCGTCCCAGGCCGTTACAGCGATGGGATACTCGCTCGACAGCAGCACAGGTACGACCGTCGTAGGAGGTCAAATCGTGAACGCTCAAGTCCCATCCGGGACGGGAGCCCACACGTTACATGTGAAGGCATGGGGAAATGCGGGCGCCGCATGCGTCACGGATGTTGCCATCTCCGTCACAACTAACGCATCATTGATTCCAGCGTGGTCAACAATTGTCAGCAGCATTCAGGCATTGGGCAATTGGGCGTTCATCCACGACTCCGTTACCGGCGGATGGTCAAGCGGGGCAATGAGCGTCGTCAATTCGCCGTCGCGGAGTGGTTATTCGCGCCAATTCTATACCACCTACGGAAACAGCGGGGGCGAACGTTACGCCGTGGCGTTCACTGACGATGCCGCGGCTACTAACTTTGTCTATGACTCGTGGATCTATCTCACAGACTCCGCCGGAAACATCGGCAACCTTGAGATGGATCTCAATCAGGTAATGTCCAATGGCCAGACCGTCATCTTCGGGATGCAGTGTGACGGCTATACCCTCACCTGGGATTACAGCGCCAATTGGACTGGGCCGGCGCATCCTTCAAACCAATGGATGCATTCCTCTGCTCCATGTGCCATCCGCACCTGGGGCAGAAACCAGTGGCATCACCTTCAGTTGAGTTACTCCCGCACCGAGTGGGGAGTGGTCACTTACCATTCTGTCTATGTGGATGGCCGCGAAGAGCCGATCAACGCAACTGCGCCCTCTGCCTACGCGCTCGGGTGGACCCCGGTGCTTCTAACAAACTTTCAAGTGGACGGACTTGGCGGCAGCGGCTCGGTCACTCTTTTTATGGATGACCTGACCATCTACCGCTGGTAAGGCGAATACGCTGTGCAGACGGGGGGCGCCTCGTCCGTCACGTCGCTCGGGATTGCGCCCAATCAAGCCAATGGCGAACTTCCGCCTGTGATTTGGTTTGAACCGAAGGCATGCGGGTTGAATGGAACCTAACGGGGGAGTATTTTCGCCCCGCTGCTTCCTATCAATGTTTCCTAGTCACCTGAGTCATTGATGCCCACAAAACGTTTCCGCGCTATGCGGAAGCGACTGTTATGCTGAGTTCCTTGCGCTCCGACAACTCACTGCTAGTCCGCCGGCATCTAACATCTAGGTGCAGTCGATCGCGCTATAACAGTCCACACCCAAAATCCGGATAAAAGCAGGCCCCGTGAAGCGCTCATCGTCCCTTCTGATCCTTCTTGCATCTCTGTCCACATCAGCCCTCGCAACAGTCACGGTAACCAGCCCAACCTCCGGATCAACGGTAAACGCCCCCGTCCAATATGTAGCCACCGCGACCGCGCCCACATGCGCGCTTGGCGTCGCTTCCATGGGGATCTACGTCAACAATCAGCTCATCTACACTGTCAACGGCGCTTCGCTCAACACTAGCATTACCATGGCGAACGGGCCTGAACACACAGTGGTAGAGGCATGGGATCACTGCGGCGGCGCCACTTACTCTACAGTCAACGTAAACGTCGGCGCACCGTCGGCCACAACCGCCGTGAATGTCACCAGCCCGGCCGCCGGGTCCACCGTCGCTTCACCTGTGAAGTACGTCGCAACTGCCACAACCAGCACTTGCGCTGGCGGTGTGTCCGCCATGGGAATCTATGACAACAACACCTTGGTGTACACCGTAAGTGCAGCATCTTTGAATACCCAACTTGCCCTGGCAAATGGCTCACATCACACCGTGGTGGAGGAATGGGATTACTGTGGAGGCGCCGCCTACACGACTGTGAACATTAATGTCGGCGCAGCGCCCACCCAAACGGCGGTCACGGTTTCCAGCCCCGCAAGTGGAAGCACCCTGACCTCTCCTGTGCATTACGTGGCCAGCGCCACGACTGCCACCTGCGCCGGCGGCGTGTCTGCCATGGGGATTTATGTCAACGGTACCCTGGCCTACCAGGTAAATGGCTCGACCCTGAACACCAACCTGACGATGGCGACCGGGTCGGATCATACCGTGGTGGAGGAATGGGACTATTGCGGAGGCGCGGCTTACACCGTCGTCGATCTCACCGTACAGGTGCCGTCAGTGGCAATGACAGCCAACTCCAGCACCATCACATCGGGCAGTTCATCCACGCTCGTCGTGACGGGCACCAACACCACTGGGGTCACGGTCACAGGCTCAGACGGCTCGTCGTATACGCTTCCCGCAGCGGGAGGCAAGGTCTCAGTGAGCCCCACTGCTACCACAACCTACACGGCACAAGCTGCCAGTTCCGCGGGAACAGTTTCGACCACCGCCACAGTGACGGTGATCCCCGCAGCAAGCCTGAACGCCATCAATCATGTAGTTTTCATGCTGCAGGAGAACCACAGCTTCGATAATTACTTCGGCATGCTGAATCCTTATCGCAAAACCAACGGCTGGAACATCGGCGACGACGGCAAGGAGTACGACATTGATGGCATCGACGACAAGCTGTCAACCAGCAACCAGGACGATGAAGGTGCATCGTACGCGCTCTACAAATTCCGGACGACGTGTATCGACGACCTGAGCTCCGCGTGGCTGGAGAGCTACGGCGATGTTAATCGTTGGAGCAATCTCAGCACCCGTTCGATCTTGATGGATGGATTCGTTCACATCGGCGAAGGCTACGCCAAGAGCTGCGCCAGTTCCGGCACATGCTCCGGTGCCTTCACTGACACAACCGGCGAGCGTGCCATGGGCTACTACGATCAGAGTTTCCTGAACTACTACTACTACATGGCTTCGCAGTTTGCCGTGTCGGACCGCTGGTTCTCGCCAATGTCGACCAAGAGCGTTCCCAACCGCATTGCCACCTTCACGGGCGGCACCACGCAGGGCCTTGTCTACGACCCGGGAAGCAACGACCACTTGCCCCAATTGGGCATTAACAACATCTTCCAGGAACTCGATGCTGCGAGCGTTTCGTGGAAGATCTATTACACAGTCACACAAAGTTTCTGCACCCCTGGCGACCCCTGCGGCAATGGAAATTCGAATTATCCTGACACCACCTTCGAGATCCTGAGCTACTCGTACAAATATCTCTACCAGAATCCGGGCGGAGCGGCATGCACCGGCACCACAAAGGCATCCAGTGTGGTCGGCGACGCCACAAACTCGTTCTGCATCGACACCAACCACATCGCGCCGCTCTCCGCGTACTTCACTGACATCAAGAACGGTACGCTGCCCAGCTTCGCATTCATCGAATCTGGTTCCGGCCTGAACGATGAACACCCGGGTTCCGGGCAGTCGATTCTCACCGGTCAGTCGCAGGTGGCAAACGTCGTCAACAGCCTCATGGCGAGCCCTGCATGGAGCAGTTCAGCCTTCTTTTTCACCTACGATGAGGGCGGCGGCCCCTACGATCACGTGCCGCCAGTGGCGGGGCACTCCAACCAGTACACAGATGCAGCTCTGGGTGCAATTCCTGATATCTCGTCCATTGCAGTGAACCCCGACGCCTACAATCCCTGCCTCGCTCCTAACGGAGTGCCCACCACACACTGCGACCTCGGGCCAAATAGTCCCGGAACCAAGAGTGGCGATGCTGCCACCTTGTACGGCTTCGCGGCGCAACTCGGTTTCCGTGTGCCCAACATCGTCATTTCGCCCTTCACACGCAAGCACTACGTCTCGCACATCCCGATGGACCACACTGCGGTCATCAAATTCGTCGAGAACCGTTTCCTCGGCAGCACCGTGCATCTGACAAATCGCGATGCCTCACAGCCGGACCTTCTGGACTTCTTTGACTTCACGGCGAAACCATGGTTGACCCCGCCGACCCCACCCGCGCCAGCCACACCCACTTCTCTCGGTTACGACCCTTGCTCACCTACACTAATGGGGCCATAGACTCCCACAGTGAGAGGCAAGCCGAATCGGGTTAATCAGCTGCAGCCGGCCACGTTCCGTCTCTCTTCGGCACGCTACGGTTCGGAACCTCCGTTAGCGAATAACGAGCCGCCTGGATAAACCCAATTGCTTAGGCAAGCGATCCCGCTAAGTTTGCTCCGTCTGTACTGCACAAGAGGCTGAACATTCACAGCGGTCCCGAGTTCCACACGGCGAAGGCTTCCCGTCTGTATTGTCTATTTGGAAATGAGACCGGCCGAGAATTGGCAACATCAGGGAAGAACGTGAGTCCGATCTCGGCCATTTAAAGTAAAGCCCACCTAGAAGCAATGCAATCGATCGTGTTGCGCTGCTCTCAAGCCAGGGACGGCTTATCTGGCGACACTTCCGCTAATTCCGCCGAGGCAATCGGCGTCAGAAGCGGCCATCCTTTGCGCAGTACATAGTCCAGCCACGCCCCAGCAATCTGCGACGTGAGAACAGCTGCCACCACAAGGGTGGTGTAGAACTTGGAGCTGATAATACCGGCGTCGAAGGCGACACTCGCCAGCACGATACCGGGACCTCCGCGCGCGTTCGTGGTTATGGCGAGATTGATGAGATCCAAGCCGCGGAATCCTGCCAAACGGGCGGCAAGCGAAACGGAAAATAGCTTAACGACGCAGGTTCCGCCGATGAATGCGAGCATCATCCAAAGAGACACGCCGCGAATCAGATCCAGCTTCAGTCCGACCACAGCGAAGTAAACAGGAATGAAGAATGCAAAGGAGACTTTGCCGATGGCGTCGAGGGCATCAGAAAAGAGCCTGCGCTTTTTATGCACAACTGCGAATCCCGCCAGGAAGGCTGCGAACACGAGGCTGATATCGAGCGCTCCTGCGACGGCGCAGTAGGCGAATAGCACGGCTATCGCATAGCCGGCAGGAGAATATCTGGCCAGAACGTTGATTCGCGCCTTGTTGATACGCTTGATCAATCGCGGAACGAGGGTCAGGCCCAAGGCGAAAAAGGCTATGGTCGTCAGCAGGTGATAGGACATCGCGCGTGGATCGAGGATGGCTTTACCCGCCGTTGCTGTCGCTACAGCCAGGGCAAGCCAAAGAACGATGTCTTCCAGGACAGCGACGCTCAGAACCAGTCGTGCGAAACGTGTGTGCAGGATTTTGAGGTCGGCGAAGATTTTGGAGACAACCGGGACAGAGGTTACTGCGACGCCGACTGAAAGAACAATAGTCAATGAGATGCGATTGCCGTTTGGGCCTGCCAAAGATGGTCGGATAAGCCAGGGAGCGAAGACCAATCCGAGGACGAACGGCAGTCCTGTTCCCACAATGGTCAGCCAGGCAACTTCACGCCGCTCGTCGCGAGTGAAAAGTTGCTGCGTTTCCGCGCCAGCAAGGAACATGAGCAGGAGCAGGCCTAGCCAATACACAAAATCCAGCACATTGCCCTGGTGTTTGGCGCTCTCAATGAAGTGGGCCGCAAATGGAAAACGTCCGATGAATGCGTTGCCGAGAATGACTCCGGCCAGTATTTCGCCGATGACCTTCGGCTGTCGCATTTTTACAAACAGCCAACCAAACAGCTGTGCAAGGCCAACCAAAAGCAAGAGGAGGAAAAGAACCTGAGTCAGTTCCGAGTTTGACATTTTTTTAAGCCCTGAGAATGTTGGATGCGGTTCTCTCTGGTTCGTTTGTCCTTGATACACGCGATCTAAGGACTTGAACGGCCATGTCGGGAATTCCGGCCCCCGGCGAAATCTCCCAATGCAATGGAGCCGGGGAAATTGCCCACCGAAAGGGGACCCGCGACGGCAGGCGTGAATACGCCGGTACCGGTCCCCAACAAAATCGAGACCGAGTCGGAATCGCTGTTCACGACGGCCAGATCGGGAACGTTGTCAGCGTTGAACTCCCCTATGGCCACGGCCGGGGGGGGGGGCGAGCGGCCAACCGCGATCGGGCTTCCCTGCGCCCGGATAAAAGTGCTGTCACAGTTCCCGAGCAGCACCGACACGGATACGGGGTTGCCACTTATAGAGTTCTCATTCAAAGCGGCGACGTCGAGCTTTCCATCCTGATTCAGATCTCCCAGGGCCACTGCGTATGGAAATTGGCCAACGGTGATTAGGCTATTTACCGCCGGTTGAAAGCTTCTGTCACCATTGCCCAAGAGAACAGTCACGATGCCATCATAGAAATTCGCTGCAACCAGATCGGCATTGCCTTCGCCATTAAGGTCACCGAAGGCAACAGAAAGGGGGCCGGAGCCCAACTGGACCGTGGAGGTTGGCGCGGGTGTAAACGTTCCGTCTCCGATTCCCAGGAGAATTGAAAAGTTGCTGGGGCCGTAGACGTAGACGTCGTCCGCAACCGCCAAATCGAAGGTGCCGCTCCGTCAAAATCTCCCCCCTCCGCTGCCTCGGTGATTTCAAATGGCTCGGCTACTGTGATCTGACTGTTTGCGGCCTGAGTGAATGTCCCGTCTCCATGACCGATAAAAATCGCCACTCCACCGCCGTATGATCCCACCTTAAACGCCAAGTCGGCTTTACCCTCCGCATTGAAATCGCAGACGATAATGGCACTGGGGTCAGATAAGCCCGTGCTTGGGCTCCCTCTTGCGGGAGTGAACGTGCCATCTCCATTCCCCAGCAGGATTGTCACTACCCCGTCAAATTAGCTCGCGACCGCCAGGTCCGGTGTACCATCCCCGTTGAAGTCTCCCACGGCTACCGACGTGGACTGATTGTCCGATCCGATTGCTTGGGAGCGCAGGAAATCGAGCCCCGGGGGCACCGGTTCCCAACTGCGCGGTAGCAACGACGCCGTCGTTGTAACTCGTATCCAGAAACGACACAGAACCTGGGGGCGCGCTGGCTCCGCCCTGGCCGCCTATAGTCGCAGTCAACGTGTAGTTCCCGGGATTGCCCGCATCTGTCAAAGACGCTGCTGTCGGGGCTTTGCCACTCACCGTCAACAACAACGTATTCGAAGCGCTTCCGGCGTACGTGTTGGCCCCTGAAACACCGCCTTCTAGTTGTGGCTCCCAATGCCTGTGCGAAGTTTGAGAGTAGCGGTCCTCCCGCTGGTCGGCTGCGCAGTTCCCCGCAGATGAACATCCTGGCAGGTCTTCGCCGAAGCATCACAAAAGTTCCCCTGCCCCGGGATGACCGCAGCCCCATTCGCATTCACCTGGGCCGTTAGTGTCACGACGCCGCCTCCGGCGCTCGAACTCACGGCATTACCACCTGCAGTGACCGTAAGGGTGGTGCTTGTGCCTGTCTTCGATTGAGCGGCGCTCTTTCCGCGAACGTGCATAGCAATGTAGCCAGCAGAAGGCATGGAATCGCCGATTGGGGTTGCAAGCACCCCGGCCGTCAGACGTTCCCTGCCGACCTTCCTCGTGTTGAGCGGACAATCGCCTGCACGCTGGAACAGTGCGTATGCAGCAACTGCGGTGGCGAAGGAAAGGTGGATCATGCCGCACGCCATGTTCTACGCCGGCAGCATGCTCCATCTCTGCTCGACGAGATCCGCAATCACATCACGGCTATGAGCAAGACGGTGTTGCCCAAGAGCGCTGCGGTGCAGGCGTGCAGCCACACGCTGGCGATCTGGAATCGACTCATCCGATTCCTCGACCATCCGGAGTTGGAGCTTAGCACCAATCTTGCCGAAAACTCCCGGCGCCCTATCGCACTTGGCCGAGCGAATTTGATCCACATCGGCAGCGAACAGACCGGCCCGTGCGTAGCCGCCATCCTTTCGGTTGTGGAAAGCTGTCGGCGACTCAAAACCACGATCCGCAAATACCTCGCCGACATCCTGCGTGGCCTCGCAAACGCATCGATTCAGCACATCGCGGAAATCACTCCCGCGGCTTGGGCTGTGAAACATCCGTAGCTCTCACCATGCGTTTGCTCTAATGCTTACGAACGTTCGGTTGAAAGTGGATCGGCAAAGGACGAAGCCACGCCGAACCCACGCACAAATATCTCCAACTTTCGAAGAAGAGATGAAGGATTTTGGAGTTTAATGCGAGATTGTTCATCGGTGGATCTTCAACCCAAGATCACCAGGAGTTTGTCCGTCGTCCTGGCCAAATAAGCACTCTCAGTGTGCGCAGTAGGAAAATGCTTCCTCACTTCGGCCATGAATGTGCCTCAAATTGCGGCGATAGTAGGCCTCGGTACGATTATCACTCCATGTCCGGCCAGTCATGCCAATCAGTGCGGGCGACACCTCGCCGTCTTCAATGCGACAGCTATTTGCGAATTCGCAGGTGTTGTTATTAACCCAAAGCACCTATCGAACGGCAGTTAAGCGGGATTCTCAGGATTGCTCCCATGAAACGCACATGTAGCCGGAAGGACAAACTTCGACCAGACCTACGTTGTCGCGAGTGAATATCGTCAGACTGTCGATCGTTGCGAGTTGTTAGGTCCGTCACTGAGCCGGGTCATGATTTGGAAGCTGCCTGAAGGCGCCTAAGTCATCGATTCCAGGTTGAGGTAGAGAAGCCAAAACGGTCACAAACGCATAACCTGGGCACAATTTGGCCACACGAGATCTGATCTCGTGCTTCGTTGATTGGGAAACGACTGAATGTAAAGATTGCCCTGCCCTTTTCCCAGATCGTGCCTTTAACGCCGTTGTAGACCTTGGGCCACGGCCTTTACTTGAGAGAGGGGAAGGGCGGACCTGTCATGCCGGCGTCTCGGCGTATACTGGCGCCGGGACTGGATCACGAACGTATATGTCTTGGCCAATACCAAATTCATTACCGGAATTGAAGCTTCAGTCCTTGCTATCTGGGCAAGGCAAATCTAGTCGCGCAGCGCTCCGGCGACGTAACGCTATTACCGTCTTCCTCACTTGAGAGCGATCATCGGCAACGGAGGCTTCCAACGACAGCTGAGTTGATACACCGCTTGCATTTTGCGTTCACGATCACTTTCCATTATCTATTTCCCCAGCTCACCATGGGCCTTGCTCTACTGATCGTTGTGCTCAAATCGGTCGCGCTTAAAACGGGCAGCGAGACATGGGACCGTGCCGCGCGCTTCTGGGGAAAAATTTTCGGCATCAATTTTGTCTTCGGCGTAGTGACAGGCATTCCCATGGAATTCGAATTTGGTACAAACTGGGCGCGATTTTCGCAACTCTCGGGCGGGGTGATCGGCCAGCCGCTGGCCATGGAAGGGGTCTTCAGCTTTTTCCTGGAATCGGCCTTCCTCGGTCTCTTCCTCTATGGCGAGAAACGCATTTCCAAACGGATGCATTGGTTCTCAGCCGTCATGGTCTTTGTCGGATCATGGATTTCCGGTTTCTTCATCATTGTCACAGATGCGTGGATGCAGCATCCCGTCGCGTATGATCGCCTCCCCAACGGCCAATTCGAAGTCCTGAGCTTTTGGCGACTGCTCTTCAACCCGTGGGCGCTGCTCCAATACGCGCACAACATGACCGGGACAGTCATCACCGGCTCCTTTGTCATGAGCGCGGTCGGTGCTTTTTATCTCCTGGAGGGCCACCGCCAGAACTACGCCCGCATCTTCCTCAAAGTCGGAGTCATCGCCGGTGTCGTCGCGTCCATCCTCATCATCTTTCCTACCGGAGACCTGCACGGCAAATACGTAGCACGGAACCAGCCCGCCGCTATCGCCGGCATGGAAGGCCTCTTCCGAACCGAGACCGGTGCAGGCATGGTGCTGATGGGCCAACCCAACGAGGAAACAGGCGAGATCGACAACCCCATCGTGGTTAACGACGCCCTCAGCTTCCTCATCTACGGCACAACCAGGGCCGAAGTGAAGGGCCTCGACCAGATCCCCCACGACCAGTGGCCCACCGCCCTGCCGCTGCTCTTTTACGCCTACCACATTATGGTCGGGCTCGGAACCTGGTTCATCGTCGTGATGCTCGTCTCTGCATTCCTGCTCTGGCGCAAGAGCCTTTACACGGCGCGCTGGGCCTTGTGGTCGCTCCTGCTCAGCTTTCCGCTCCCTTACATCGCCAATACTGCCGGCTGGATGACAGCCGAACTCGGCCGCCAGCCCTGGATTATCTACGGCCTCATGCGCACCAGTGAGGGCTACTCAAACACCGTCTCCGCCAGCAACGGCCTCTTCACCCTCATCGGCTTCATGGGCCTTTACACGCTGCTCGGCCTCCTGTTCACCGTCCTCATTTATCGCGAGATCAGCAGCGGCCCGGAACCCAAGGCTATCGCCCAGGCGGTCCATGCCGATTGAGGTTCTGCACCAGCGCGAGGAAGACAGACAAAGGGGAGTTTGA
>JANXQR010000805.1 GCA_025353435.1 Acidobacteriota bacterium
AATGAAGTGAGTCCGGGAGCGAACGGGGAATGAAGGAGAAGCAATGAGTTTGACCGACCCAGTAGCAGATTTTCTGGCGCGGATCCGGAATGCGATCCGGGCGCGTCATCAGAAGCTGGACGTACCAGCTTCGAAGCTGAAGACCGAGATTGCCCGCATTCTCAAGGAAGAGGGGTACATCTCCAACTACAAGACCCAGGAAGAGGAAGGCAAGCAGGTCCTCCGCGTGTACCTCAAGTACGGCGGCACTGAAGCAGCCATCCGCGATCTGGCGCGCATCTCGCGTCCCGGTTGCCGCGTCTACATTGGCCGCGACGAGATCAAGCGCGTCCAGGGCGGCCTCGGTATCTCCATCATGACCACCCCCAAGGGCGTCATGACCGGTCGCCAGGCACGCCGCGAAGGCGTTGGCGGCGAATTGCTCTGCGAAGTCTGGTAGGACAGTTGTCAGTGATCACTGTTCACTGACAACTGATCACTGTTTTCCCGGCTGCAGTGGAACGAAGAGGCCAACGCCCCATCGGGACTCGCAAGCCAACAAAGGATTGATTCAATGTCGCGTATTGGTAAAAAGCCGATCCCGCTGCCCACCGGCGTCAAGTATAAGGTGGAGGGCAACACCGTCCTCGTCGAAGGTCCCAAGGGCAAAGTCTCGGCCCTGATCGCCACCGGCATCACGCTCGAAACCAAAGATGGCTTCCTGAACGTGCTCCGCGAAAGCGACAAGAATGCCGCATTCCACGGCCTGACCCGCGCACTGGTATTCAATGCCGTGCACGGCGTCACCACTGGCTGGAAGAAGGATCTCGACATCGTCGGCATCGGCTACCGCGCGGAACTGAAGGGCAAGGGCATGGTCGTGTTCACCCTCGGCTATTCGCACCCCATCGAGTTCCCGCTGCCCACCGGCATTGAAGTGGCCATCGACCCCAAGCAGACCCATCTCACCATCACGGGCATCGACCGCCAGAAGGTAGGCCAGGTGGCCGCCGACATGCGCTCGCTGCGCAAGCCGGACCCGTACAAGAACAAGGGCGTGCGCTACTCCGACGAGAAGCTCAAGAAGAAGGCCGGCAAGACGGGCTCGAAGTGATCGTGCTCGCGAGGCGACTGAGCCTCGCACGATCATCCTGAACGAAGTTGAAGGATCAAGTTAACCCGAACGGCGCCGCAGGGCGGCTCCGCTGATAGGAAGAGACAGAAATGATCAAGAGAGACGCAATTCGCCAGCGCATTCACGACCGCATCCGCCGCAAGCTGTCGGGTACCACGGAGCGTCCGCGCCTCAGCGTGCACCGCTCGCTGAACCACATTTACGCGCAGCTGATCGACGACCAGACAGGTCAAACGCTGGCATCGGCCTCTACCCTCGCCGTCAAGTCCAAGACTGGCGGCAACGTCGCTGCGGCCAAGGAAATTGGCAAGACCATTGCCGAGCGCGCCGTCGAGAAGGGCGTCAAGAAGGTGGTCTTCGATCGCGGCGGCTATCTGTATCACGGTCGCGTCAAAGCGCTGGCAGACGCGGCGCGCGAAGCCGGCCTCGAGTTCTAAGCACCACCTCCGGTGGGTTTTGCGTTTCGGTCGAATGGATCGGCCGGTTGATCAAGGTTTTCCAGGGCGATTGGTTCAACCGCCCGGAAGGACAGACGAGAGCAATGATGATTTTGAAAAAGAAACTCGATGCCAACCAGTACAACCTGAAGGATCAGGTGGTGGCCATCAATCGCGTGACCAAGGTGGTCAAAGGCGGCAAGAATATGTCCTTTGCCGCGCTCGTTGTAGTGGGCGACGCTGCTTCCGGCGTGGTCGGCTACGGTTCGGGCAAGGCCAAGGAGGTTCCCCAGGCGATCCGCAAGGGAATCGAGGCGGCCAAGAAGAACCTGGTGCGCATCAACCTCACCGACACCACCATCCCCCACCAGGTGCTGGGCCGCTACGGCTCCGGCCAGGTGCTGCTCAAGCCGGCGCCGGAAGGCACGGGCGTAATCGCAGGTGGCGCGGTGCGTGCGGTCATGACCTCGGCCGGCGTGCAAAACGTGCTTACCAAGAGCCTCGGCACGGCCAATCCCCACAACGTCATCAAGGCCACCTTCGATGCTTTGGTGCAGCTGCGAGACCGCGCCGAAGTTGCCACCATGCGCGGCAAGCAGATTGAGGATCTTTAATCATGGCTGAGACCAAGATGATTCGCATTCAATACTTTCGCTCGAAGAACAACACGCCGATGAAGCACAAGCTCGTCGTCAAGGGCCTCGGCTTTACCCGGCTTAATCAGATTGTCGAGCGCGTCGATACGGAATCCACCCGCGGCATGGTCAAGGCCATTCCGCACCTGGTCCGGATTCTGGAAAACTAGTGAAAAGTGAAGAGTGAGATGTGAACAAGACCGGTTCTTTTTCACTTTTCACTTCTTCACTCAACAAACGCGAGTCGTCCTGACACTCTCGAGGACGGCGCTATAGCGAGGAAATCATGAAGAATCTATCCAATCTCCGCGCGCCCAAGAATGCCAACACAGGGCGCAAGCGTGTCGGCCGCGGTATGGGCTCAGGCATGGGCAAGACCTCAACCCGCGGTCACAAGGGACAGCGCTCACGCTCCGGCTCCCACATGATGCGTGGCTTTGAAGGCGGCCAGATGCCCCTGCACCGCCGGCTCCCCAAGCGCGGCTTCACCAACATCTTCCGCACCGAATACACGGTCGTGAATCTCGACCGCATCGCGGCTCTCCAGTCAATAACCGAGATCACGCAGGAAGACTATAAGAAGCTCGGCCTCGCCTCCAGCAAAAAGGCACTGATCAAGATCCTCGGCTCGGGCGAGCTCACCTCGGCGGTTACCATCCACGCCCACAAGTTCTCCAAGTCGGCCCAGGAAAAGATCGAAAAAGCGGGCGGCAAGGCGATCGTGCTGGGCGCACCGGAACCGGCCAAGGCGTAAGGGAAATTTTGATTTACAGGGCCCCGCATGGGGCCCATAATGCCCCAAAAGATTCAACTCCTATGCGCCGCATCACAGCGACAAGGTAGCCAATCCCGCGTAAGATGAAAGCACTCGCATAATCTCCGGCGCCGCGCGCCTCAAGGGTACACGTTCACATGGTTGAGAAGTTCCTCAATATCTTCCGCATCCCCGACCTGCGCAAGCGCGTGCTCTTCACCTTGGCTATTCTGGCCGTCTACCGCCTTGGCGCGTGGATCCCCACTCCCGGCGTGAACACTGCGCTGATAGAGCGGATGTTCGATAACCAGACCGGCTCGGCACTCGGCTTGATGAACCTGTTTGGCGGCGGCAACCTGCGCCGCATGACTATCTTCGCCCTGGGCATCATGCCTTACATCACGGCGTCCATCATCTTCCAGTTGCTCACCGTGGTCTATGAACCGCTGGCGCGCATCCAGAAGGAAGGCGAACTCGGCCGCCGCAAGATCACCCAATGGACCCGTTACATGACGGTCCTTCTGGGCCTGTTGCAGTCTGTCGGCATCGCCCTCATCCTGACTCGGCAGGGCGTTGTCCTGCATCCTGGCTTTGGATTCAACGTGATGACGGTGCTTACCCTAACCACAGGAACGGCCTTTATCATGTGGCTGGGCGAGCAGATCACCGATCGCGGCATCGGTAATGGCATGAGCCTGCTCATCTTCGCCGGCATCATCGCCGGCCTGCCCCGCGGCGTGGGCGAACTCGTCACCAAGATTCAGACCAACGCGTGGGGTTCCTTCACTTTCCTGGCTGTGATCCTCATGATCGCTGCCATGGTCGCTGTCGTGGCATTTATCGTGTTCGTCGAGCGCTCGGAGCGCCGCATCCCCATCCAGAGCGCGCGCCGTATAGTCGGTCGCCGCATGATGGGAGGGCAGTCGAGCCACCTGCCGCTCAAGGTCAACTCCGGCGGCGTCATGCCCGTTATCTTCGCAAGTTCCATCCTCTCCGCGCCGCTGCTCTTCGCGCAGGTTGAGTGGATTCAGAACAACCGCGTCTTCGCACCCATTATCCGCGCACTTCAGCCGGGGTATCCCTGGTATGAAACGCTTTACGTCCTCGGCATCATCTTCTTCGCGTACTTCTATGTTTCCATCGTGATGAAGCCGGACGATATCGCCGACAACTTTCGCAAGTCCGGCTCATTCATTCCCGGCATCCGGCCAGGACGGCGTACTTCAGACTTCATTAACGACATTCTTACTCGTATAACGCTGGTTGGGGCGTTGTACCTCATCATCATCTCCCTGGTGCCCACTTTTATGATTTCCGGCATCCGGTTCGACCAACTCTTCCTGATCGGCCGGTTCTTTGAGAGCCTGCCTGTCTGGATGACGCACGGTTTGGGGGTCAACTTCTACTTTGGCGGCACCTCGCTGCTCATTGTGGTAGGTGTCGCCATGGACACCGTCAACCAGATCGAATCGCAGCTCATCATGCGACACTATGAGGGCTTTTCCCCGCGTTCCGGTCGTATCCGCGGAAGGAAAACCTGGTAATGGCTTCTTTGATGACTGAGCTTGAGCAAGGCCGGGAAACGGGTCGAAAGATCCTGCCTGGGCCAATTCTTCTAATGGGCGCGCCCGGTTCGGGGAAGGGCACGCAGGCCATGGAACTCGTCAAACTGTGGGGAATCCCCCAAATTTCGACAGGTGATCTGCTTCGCGCCAACGTCGCTCACGGCACCGAACTCGGCAAGGCTGCTCACGGAATCATGGATCGGGGTAACCTGGTCCCGGATTCAATTGTCAACGAGATGGTAGCGGTTCGCCTTCAGGCTCCCGACACAGTCAAAGGCTACATCCTTGACGGCTTCCCGCGAACCCTTAACCAGGCCGGCTGGCTCGATGGGCGCGTCTCCGGGCGACCGGAATCGCTCCCTGTGGTTGCTGTCAGTATTCACGTGGACTATAATGGTTTACTGCGCCGAATTACCGGGCGCAGGAATTGTCCTGTCTGCCAGACGATCTACAACATCTACAGTAAACCGCCTAAAATCAGCGGTATCTGTGACGTTGAAGGTGCGGCTCTGATCCAGCGAGCAGACGATACCGAGCAGGTCTTTACGGAGCGCATGCGCGCTTATATCGCTCAGACCGAGCCCGTCGTCGATCACTATCGGGGAATGGGACGTTTCGCGGAAGTGGATGGAGACCGGCCCATCGATGTGGTGGCTGCCGGAATTGTTGCCGCCGTTGAACGGTTGCGCTCGAAATAGCGTACCCGGCACGGCGAGTTTGTGCGTATGAAGCAAGTTGTCAGTATGCAGTGGTCAGAACCGACCGGACTGATTACTGATCACAAATGAATGAGGGCTGTTTTAGTGGCGGTAGTTCTTAAGTCGTCCCAGGAGATTGAAAAGATGCGTCGCGCGGGCCAGGTGGTCCGCGAGGTGCTCGAGCTTGTGCGCTCCCACGTCAAGCCCGGCGCCACCACGCTCGACCTGGAAAATGCCGCCGAGAAGAAGATTGCTGAACTGGGAGCAAAACCGGCATTCAAGGGCTATCACGGTTTTCCATGCGTGCTCTGCACCTCCGTCAACAGTGAAGTCGTGCACGGCATTCCCTCCCCCAAGCGCGTCTTGAAGGAAGGCGACATCGTGTCAGTGGATTGCGGTGCCATCGTCGACGGTTATTACGGCGACGCCGCCATCACCGTGCCAGTGGGCTCAAACATCGATCCGGACACGGCGCGCCTGTTGCGCGTCACTGAGGAATCGCTCAAGTCCGGCATTGCGGCGGTCAAGCCAGGAGCAACCCTGGGCGACATCGGTGCCGCGGTTCAATCGGTGGTCGAGGCCGAAGGCTTTTCAGTAGTACGTGATTTTGTGGGGCACGGCATCGGATCGCGCATGCACGAAGATCCGCAGGTGCCCAACTTCGGCGAAGCCGGACACGGGATGAAACTTCGTCCCGGAATGGTTATCGCCATCGAGCCCATGGTTAACGCCGGCAAGCCCGCCGTCCGCGTCCTCAAAGACGGTTGGACGGCGGTCACCGACGACGGAAGCATGAGTGCTCACTTTGAACACACGGTGGCGGTTACCGACACCGGAGCAAGAATTCTGACTGAGTAGAAATACTCAGTCCAAAACGTTGCGGTGCGGAAGCACCCAGAAGCGGGATACAGTTTGTCGAAGGAAGACGCGATTGAGGTTATGGCAACGGTCACTGAAACGTTGCCCAATGCCATGTTCAAGGTCAAGCTCGAAAATAACCACGAGGTGCTGACCCATGTGTCGGGAAGAATGCGCAAGAACTTCATCCGCATCCTCCCCGGTGACCGCGTGGCCGTGGAATTGAGCCCCTACGACCTCAACCGCGGACGCATCGTCTACCGCTACAAATAAGGATTCGGTGCCCCACAACAGGGGGTGCCCCATTCTAACCGCGCTTTTGCGGTTAGGTTGGGAGACCACGAATGCAAGTGACCCGCGCCGTCGCAAGACCCGCGGAGAAGGGCAGCAAACCAATGAAGGTCCGTGCATCAGTAAAAAAGATTTGCGTCAAGTGCAAGGTCATCAACCGCCGTGGGGTGGTTCGTGTGATCTGCGAAAACGCAAAGCACAAGCAGCGCCAGGGCTAACGCAAGACTGGCATCAACGGAATTCTCCACGAACGTGAACAGTGCACCGGGTGCAGTGAACAGTTGAAAGCGCTCTAACCAGCACGTAACAAACTGATCACTGTCCACTGATCACTGACCACTGCATTCAGGGGCTAGTTAGCTTGAGTCAAGGCTTGCGTTAGCCCTGACGCTGCTTGTGCTTTGCGTTTTCGCAGATCACACGAACCAC
>JANXQR010000855.1 GCA_025353435.1 Acidobacteriota bacterium
TGAAGCTGCCCAGCCACGTTGTGTTGTCATCGGGAACGGATGAGTCGTCAATCGACTTCGACCATACGTAGCTCACCAGGAATTGCAAACCGTTGGAGTAACGTTTTTCCGCGGTCACTTGCAAAGCGTGATAGGTCGAGCTCGCAATCGGCGGTGCATCGACGCTGACGCCCCCGGGAAACTGAGGATAGGGAAGCTGTAGATAGTATGCCGGCACCTGGTCATAGTAAAGGTCGCTTCCGGGATCGGTTATCGCCCCCGCGAAAGGATTATCGACATAATTAGTGAGTGCATCTTTGTCGGTCGTGGAAAGACTCTCTGCTTCAACCCCTAGGTGGTTGATCCAATTGGCACCGGAGAAATAGAGATGTGTACCCTTCTTCCCGGCATAGATCGCACTGACCAGAATCTTTGCGGGCATTTGCCGTTCGAAGCCGAAGCTCCAGCTCTGCTCATACGGATTATTGGTGATGTTGCGCAGGGGTCCGGCGGCGCCATAGCCCAAATCGGTGCTCAAGCCGAGCGTGGAGCCGGGCGGCTTCAACAATCCACTCGGGAATGGATCGCTCATGCGCACATAAGGAGTTGCGCCATCGTTGTTATAAGTGAGGATGGCGCTGGTGCCCTGCTTGAATCCTCCGGACACATACGGCTGGACTCCGGTGGCGCCGGAGCGGGGCTGCGAATAGTAGATGCCATATCCGCCTCGAACCACGGTACGCGAATCAAGTTGATAGGCGAAGCCGAAACGCGGCTGAATATCTTTCCAGTCACCATTGATGATTCTGCGCTGATGGGAGTTGGCAAAGACTTCGCCGCCATAGAGAGTTCGGGTGAATCCGGCATTTCCAGCAACCTGGAGCGGCGACTTGACGGTCAGGTCTAGCCAGTTCTGACGGTTGTGACGTTCGGTCCTGGGCATCGATACGTCGTAGCGCAAGCCTAAGTTGAGCATCAATTTGTGGTTGACTTTCCAATTGTCTTGCGCAAACCACGCATACTGACGATCTTCGGTGGCGGGCTCGTCCTGGATTTCGTAGTAGTTGCTGCTCGACCGGCCCATCATGAAACTGGCCATTGCGTCTCCGCCGCAGATCGACAAATCGTAAAAGCATCCCGATGAGCCCGAGGTGTCGAAACTGAAGTTGCCGTTGGGGGCCTCGGTTTGAATGTAGTTCATCTGGTGCTGCCGCGCTTCGAATCCGAACTTCACGTCCTGCTCGCCCCAGACCTTATTGAGCGCGACACCGAATTGTCCCGAATCCTTCCCTTGCTTGTAATTGGCATAGGGATCGCCACCCATGCTGGTATAGCCGGCGGAATAATACCCGCCCCCGATGAATGTGGAGGGAACGCCCATAAACCCGTTGGAATTGAGATACTCCGGAAAGCCAAGGGTGCTGAGCGGATTGGTGATTCCCCCCGCACCGTTATATGCGCTCTGCCGGAATGCTCCTCGCGTGAAGCCCAGCGTCACCGCCAGCATAAGCGAGTTGGTAAAGGTATGCGCGTCATTCAGAGAAAACAGATTTGCGGTACTGCGGTTGGGGCCGCCTGCGCAGGGATCGGTGAAGTTCTTGAAACAGTTATAGGAGGTGGAAGTGCCCCACTCGTGCGAATACTTTCCACTGAGCAGGTTCTTCTCGCTGAAACGGTGGTCGATCTTGATGTCGTATTGGTCGTTGGGATAGTGCCCCGCGCCCGCTGCTGACCAGTTGTCGTAAATGGTCGGATTGGCCATTGTTGCCGAGGGTTCCGGGAAGAGCCGCATCATTTTTAAGGCGACTGGATCGATCAGGTTTCCGGCGCCTCCCTGAGGTTGAAGCGAGGCCGGCAGATTCGGATTGGGGCTCCCCGGACTGGTGTACGTACTGATGTTGTTGTAGGGGATGAAGGCGCTCCGCACGGCTCCCGACCCATAACCGTCGACTTGCTGGTAGGTTCCGCTGAAGGGATCCCAAATCTGTCCCTGGGCCACCGAGCACATGCCCGTGTCATCAAACGTGCCGCCTTGAGCAGAACACACTTCGCCAAAGTCGCCGTTGCGTTCGGCGTCAGAAGGAACCCCCGCCTGGTAGGTGCCCAAATTGCTCGCGCGTGTGCCGTCGTAGTCAAAGAAGAAGAATGTTTTGTTCTTGAAGATAGGTCCGCCGATGGTGCCGCCGAAATTGTTGCGGTGCACTGAGGGAAGCGGGTCTCCATTCAAGTTGCCGAACCAGCTGTTAGCGTCGGCAATCTTGTTGCGGATAAAATCGTAACCGCTGCCATGGAAGGAATTGGTTCCTGAGCGGGTGATCATGTTAACCACCGAAGCGCCGGAGAAGCCATACTCTGCGCTAAAGTTCGACTGCTCGACGCGGAATTCGTCCACCGCCTCCGATGAGGGCGTATAGGTCATTTCCGTGACGCCACCGTTCGGCTCGAAGTTGGTAATCGTGGCGCCATCCATCAGAATGTCTGCCGTGGCGTTGCGGCTGCCGTTGGATACGAAGTTGGTGCCGCCGCAACCTACACACTGATCGTCCGCTTCTGTCACGCCTGGCGTCAGCATGGTCAGGTCCATGACATTACGGTCAATGAGCGGCAGATCGTTGATGAACTTCCTGTCGACCACCAGGCCGGTGGTCGCGTCCTGCGCGTCGAGCACCTGGGCTTGTGCGTTTACCTCGACGGTCTGCGAGGAGCCGGACACCTTGAGACTCAGGTCGGCAGTCGCGTTAACGTTGATATCCACGTGGATACCGGTGCGCACGGTCTTCTCAAAGCCCGTCATCTCCGCGGTCACTGAATACACACCAGGTGGAACAGACCTGTAGAGATAGCGGCCTGTTCCGTCCGATTTCGCGCCAAAAGCGTAGCCCTTGTCTTGGTCTGTCAGGGTCAGTTTCACCCCGGGGACCACGGCCCCGGTAGAATCGCTCACTGTGCCGGTCACAGTCCCGAAGTAGCTTTGAGCCAATGATCCAGCCGGCATCCCGAGTAGGCATGCAACCAGCGGTATCCAAAAGGTTTGCCGCGGGCACTCTCGCTTCAGTCGGGAAAAGTAGTGTTTCTTCATGTCCCCTCCACTTCACCAGGAGCCTTAATGTAGATTCTTTCGTTTCGCCGCACTTTCCAAGGCAGCCTGGAATCCGGTTACCGCCTTCGCGCACACTCTTCCTCTGGAAGCCAATTCAAAACGATATCTGAGACTATATCCCGGAGCTTCAAACTGGCCAATTCTTTGTACGCACCGGCGCCGCTTTCCGGGGGCCAGCTACTTCGTGGTGGGCCGGACGAGAGACGGCTTCTGCGGCGCGAACAGGTTTTCCGGAGGTGATCATTTTAGAGACGCAATCGAATTCCCAGACGCGTCAGGACACCGCTGACAGTCAGAATGAAGGCAGTAAATAGAGC
>JANXQR010000872.1 GCA_025353435.1 Acidobacteriota bacterium
GCAGCTCCAACTCTGTCGAAGTCTGGCTACGATTCGTCGCCAGGGCATACGTGTTCAATTCGATAGCGTCCGCGCCCGCTTGCTCCATCTCGCACGCAAACCGTAGCCATCCGCCCGTCGTTGCCCCGTTCAAACTCGCAATGATCGGAATATTCGTCGCATCCTTCGAACGCCGGATGTGCTCCAGGTACACCTCGTGCGTCATGCGGTAGTCTTCAAGGTCCGGCAAATAACCAAGTGACTCCGGAAACGACTCCGTCCCACGCGACAAATCATCATCCAGCGCCCTCGACTCCAGCGCCAGCTGCTCCTCGAAAAGCGACGTCAACACAATCGCCGCCGCGCCCGAGTCCTCCATCCGCCGCACATTGTCCAGCGACTCCGACAGTGGCGTCGACGACACCACAAGCGGCCCATTCAGCTTCAATCCCAAATAACTCGTCGTCAGATCAATCATTCCACACCTCCGGCGCCCACAGGCTCCATCTTCTCTGCCGGTTGTTCCGCTGGCGCAATGTTCGGCGTCTCGCCGCGTCCAGGCATCGCCGCGCGTGCCGAATACACCCGCCACTGCCGCTCCACATCGTCCTGCGCTTCCGTAAGAAGTTGCGCAGCCACCTCTGGATTGCCCCTCGCCAGCATCGTGTACCGCGCCTCGCGATATGCATATTCCTTGAGCCGAATCGACGGCGCCTTCGAATCCAGTTGGAACGGATTCTTGCCGCTCTCTCTCAGCTCGGGGTTATAGCGCATCAGCGGCCAGTAGCCCGATTGCACCGCCAGCTTCTGCTGCTCCAGCCCATGCACCAGGTCGTACCCATGCGCAATGCAGCTCGAGTAAGCAATGATGATCGACGGCCCATCGTGCGCCTCGGCCTCCTGGAACGCCTTCACCACGTGGCTATCATTGCCACCCAGTGCCACCTGCGCCACGTAAACCGAACCGTAACTCACCGCTTCCATGGCAAGATCCTTGCGGCTCGTCTTCTTTCCGCCCGCAGCAAACTTCGCCACCGCACCGCGCGGCGTCGCCTTTGACATTTGCCCGCCGGTATTGGAATAAACCTCAGTATCCAGCACCAGCACATTCACGTTTTTGCCTGACCCCAGCACGTGGTCGAGCCCGCCAAACCCGATGTCAAACGCCCATCCGTCGCCGCCCAGTATCCAAACACTCTTCCGAACCAGCGTGTCTGCAATCGCCATCAGGTTCTTCGCATCTGACGTGTCAACGTCCGCCAGTTTCTCGCGCAGAATCTTCACCCGCTCGCGCTGCGCATTCATCTCTGGCTCTGTCTTCTGCGGCGCCGAAATCAGCGCACGGGCTAGTTCGTCGCCAATCGTTCCGGACACCCGCATCACCAGCAGCTCCGCAAATTCCTTCTGCTGATCCAGCGCCACCCGCATCCCGAATCCGAATTCCGCATTATCCTCAAACAGCGAGTTGGCCCAAGTCGGCCCGCGTCCCTGCGCGTTGCTGCAATAAGGAGTCGTCGGCAAATTCCCGCCATAAATCGACGAGCAGCCCGTCGCATTCGCCACATAAAGCCGATCGCCGAACAACTGCGTCAGCAGCTTTACATACGGTGTCTCGCCGCATCCCGAGCACGCACCCGAAAACTCAAACAGCGGCTGCAGCAGTTGCAAATCCTTCACCTGACCATGCGACAACTTGCTCCGGTCCACCTCCGGCAGCCCCAGGAAAAACTCCCAGTTCTCCCGTTCCTGTTTGCGCAACGGAGCCTGCTCCACCATATTGATAGCCTTGTGGCCGGCATCGCTCTTGCTCTTCACCGGACACACTTCCACGCAAACCGCGCAGCCCGTGCAATCTTCCGGAGCAACCTGCAGCGTGTACCGCTCCTGTTCCATACCCTTCCACTTCGGCTTCGCCCATTGGAAGTTCGCCGGCGCATCGCTCGCCAGATCCCCGCTATACACCTTCGCTCGAATCACCGCATGCGGGCACACCATCACGCACTTGCCGCACTGGATGCAAAGGTCCTTGTCCCACGCCGGAATAAACTGCGCGATGTTGCGCTTCTCCCACTGTGCCGTCCCCGTCGGAAATGCCCCGCCCGCTGGAATCGCGCTCACCGGCAGCATGTCGCCGTGGCCGGATGCGATCATCCCCAGCACATCGTGCACAAACTTCGGTGCCTTGCTCGAAATCACACCCTCGATATCAAACTCCGAGAATGCCCCCGTCGGCACATCCACCTTCTCCAAATGCGCCAATGCATGATCCACCGCCGCAAAGTTCTTCTGCACCACGGATTCGCCACGCTTGCCGTAAGTCTTCTTGATCGCCTTCTTGATCTGCGCAATCGCATCCTCGCGAGGCAGCACTCCGCTGATCGCAAAGAAGCATGTCTGCATAATGGTGTTGATGCGCGTGCCCATCCCTGCCTCGCGCGCCACTTTGTATCCATCAATCACATAGAACTCGATCTGCTTGCGCAAAATCTCTTCCTGCGCCGTCTTCGGCAAATGTTCCCACACTTCTGCAGCCGAATAGGGAGAGTTCAGCAGGAACACCGCGCCCAGAATCGCCGGCTCCAGCACGTCAATCTTTTCCAGAAAGCTGAAGTTGTGGCACGCCACAAAACTTGCCTTCGAAATCAGATAGCTCGACCGAATCGGCGTCGGCCCAAACCGCAGATGCGACGTCGTCATCGACCCCGACTTCTTCGAGTCATACACAAAATAGCCCTGCGCGTAGTTCGGCGTCTCGGTGCCGATAATCTTGATCGAATTCTTGTTCGCGCCCACCGTTCCATCCGAGCCTAGTCCGTAAAACAGCGCCCGCACCGTCCGCGGCTCCTCGGTCGAGAAATCCGGATCGTATTCAAGACTGGTAAAGCTCACATCGTCATTAATGCCGATCGTGAAATGGTTCTTCGGCTTCGCCTTCGCCAGCTCGTCATAGATCCCCTTCACCATCGCGGGCGTAAACTCCTTTGACGACAGCCCATAGCGCCCGCCAATCACCATCGGCTTCGCAAACGGCAGCGTCGCTTGATTCTCCGCCAGCACCGTCACAATGTCCTGGTACAGCGGTTCGCCGGCCCCGCCCGGCTCCTTGCAACGATCGAGAATCGCAATCGACTTTACAGTCGCCGGCAGTGCCTTCAGGAACGCCGATGCATCGAACGGCCGATACAACCGCACCTTCAGAATCCCAACCTTTTCTCCCTCGCGATTCATCGCGTCCACGGCTTCCTCTGCCGCCTCCGCCCCCGAGCCCATCAGAATAATGACCCGCTCCGCATCAGCAGCACCGTAATAGTCGAACAGGCGATACGCGCGCCCCGTCTGCACCGCAAACCGGTTCATCACGTCCTGCACAATCCCTGGAACCGCCGCATGATACGGCGAGCACGCCTCCCGCGCCTGGAAGAACACATCGGGATTCTGCGCCGTCCCGCGAATAATCGGCCGATCTGGGCTCAATGCATTCTGCCGGAACTTGATGATGTGCTCATCGTGCACCATCGCGCGAATCGTCTCGTCGCTGATCGGAAAAATCTTGCCGACTTCATGCGAAGTCCGGAATCCATCAAAAAAATGAATGAAAGGAATCCGCGATTCCAGTGTCGCCGTCTGCGCAATCAGCGCCAGGTCCGCACACTCCTGCACTGAGTTCGAGCACAACATCGCCCAGCCCGTCGGCCGGCACGCCATCACATCACTGTGGTCGCCAAAAATCGACAGCGCATGCGTCGCCAGCGTCCGCGCCGTCACGTGCATCGTCGCCGGGGTCAGCTCACCAGCAATCTTGAACATGTTGGGAATCATCAGCAACAGCCCTTGCGAAGCCGTAAATGTAGTGGCGAAAGCACCTGCCTGCAGCGCCCCGTGCAGAGCGCCAGCCGCACCGCCCTCGCTCTGCAGTTCCTCAACGATAGGCAGCGCGCCCCAGATGTTCCTCTTGCCCTCTGAGCGCCACTGGTCCGCCCACTCCGCCATCGGGGACGACGGCGTAATGGGGTAAATCGCAACCACTTCTGACAGTCGATAGGCAACCGAAGCCGCAGCCTCGTTCCCATCCATAATCACCATTTTTCCGGCCGCTTCTTGTTGACTCATTCCATCTGCCTCCAGCGTATTCGCTGCTTCACAGCGCCTCAGCGCGGTTTTCTCGCGGTCCTCGCCGTCACGTTCAAACCATGTCGAACGGGCGAAACTTCGCTACCGTGAGTCTCTTCTTGGAGGTGAGCTGTCGCTGTGATGCAAGATACATGCGGCCCACCGAATCCCACATCGTGACACCAACCCCGCATGCCGCAGCCATGCGCTGACGGAATCGCGAGTCGCCTGGCGCCGAAAGCCTCGGGGCGCCCAAGAATACGCGTCAGGGCATGACTTTAGTCGTGCCGTAGGTGCCTCAAAATGAGTTGGGCTTTAGCCCCTGCGGGATCTCCATTGACTGACGACAGACTCATCGAGGACCAGCATGCCCGCGCAACGCGCACTCATTACGGAGGGAGGCCGGGGGTTTTCAACCCCCGCACAAAAACCACAGCAACAGCGACGGCATTAGCCGCGGAGGGACACTTCCAACTTCACCCCTCCCGCCACTTCCACTCACACGCTGATTTGCCGCAGATGGCGGGAATGCTTGCCGAAGAAGGGGTGGCGATGCACCGCGCACACGGCGGGGCCACCGGCTACAAAAACGGTCGATCATGCCCGTCAGCCGCTTGCAAACTCGGCTCCGCCGAACATCGCCCCGCTTCGTTCGGCTAACTAGAGCTTGAGAATCGCAGCGGCCATCCCGCTCCACGCGTCCGTCAGTGCCAACTTTTCCACTGCCATGAAGATGACGACCCAACACGCAAAACCCGTTGCGAGCCAGCGATCGAAACTGCGGGTCACGGCGCAGCGAATCAGCAGGAGCACCGCGCCGAGACAGCAGACCGGTCCGAACAATCCGAGCCACCCACTCGCGCCGAAAACCGGATGCAGAAACGCCATGCGGGCGGTGGCGCCGGGAAGCAGGCAAAAGCACGCCAGCAGCATTGCGGATCGGTGGATGCGCGGCTTCTTGCGGGTGAAGATTCCTATGGCAACGAACGCGGTGTAAAGACCGATCTCAGTCAGCATGATCAGCAGAAAGCGGGAATAGAGCATGCTGAAGAATTGAAAGGCCGGCGGAGTGACTTGCACAGAGTGGATGGCGACCCACGATCCAGTAACGAAGATCGTGAGAGCAATGGCCACGGCGCTCCAACCGAGCTTCATATGGAGCCGGCGATTCCGAGTGCTGATCATCAGCGACTGGACGAAGAACAGCACAAACCATGCCGCGATAGCGAGCCCGTGGATAGCATCGAGACGGAAGATGGTGGGATCGATGACTCTGCCGGCATCGCCATTGCCGGTGGTAATGAAGGAGCGGAAACCGACGAGCATGGCCACCAGAAAAACTGCACCCGCGGCGCTGTAGAACCAGCGATCAATTCTCACTCTGCTTTACCCCGCAGACTTTAACAATTTGGGAACTCGGAGGAGGATACCACGCGGAGGACGTGCGGCGGTTTTTGGCTTAGGTGCAAGTGCTGGCAGGCGACCAGGGCTTCAGACACCGGGTTTTCAACCTGCGTTTCGCTCGGAAAGACAACCGAAAAAAAAGCCCCCGGGGAACCCGGAGGCTTTGCTGTTAGTGATGCTGTCTTCGCAAGTGCTCGATTACCTTGCTTGTTACGCGCTGGAGCGGAGAGCGCGGGCGGCCTTCGCGTCGCTTGATTCGGCCGCCCTACTGCTTGTCGTAAACCAGCTTCATGCTCATCGGCTTGCCATCGGCGTCAACGCCCGATGCCGTGGTGGTCATCGTCTTGCCATCGCCGGAGATCACCACGCGTCCGCTGACGCGATACTTGGTCTTCGAGCTTTTGGCTTCATAGGTAAAGGTGTTCGCGTCTCCCTGCTTAACCGAA
>JANXQR010000047.1 GCA_025353435.1 Acidobacteriota bacterium
AATTCGTTCAAGCGCGCACAGCTTCAGTTCAAACTGCAGCGCTTCCTCCGAAGCGTGTTCGATCAAGGTGTAGCTTGATCCAAACTCCGATTGCCGGGAGATATGCTTGATCCCGAGAATCGCCGGACCCGTGTACGTGCGGCCCGATGTGCCCAACTGGGGAAGAAATCGAACTCCTCCCTTGAGGGCCGGTTTGCAGGCGCTTTCGGGCAAAATGACATCAACCGCGAGCCTGTCGGCCACGCGATCGCTCATTGCCTTCAATGCGCCTTTCGCCTGCTTCGGTTCGCTCGCGTCAAATGCCAGCCGAAACTGGCAAAAACGATTCGTGCCGATCTTCAGCTTCCGATAGAGGGACTCACGGGCCCAACCACGGCAATCGTTGGTGCCAAGGACATGGTCCTTGACCACAGCGATGCGCAGGTCGGGTTCCTCGACCATCAGCTTGCAGTCGGAGACGAGGATCGCAAAGTACACGATCGCCGCCTCGGGCCAATGCTGAAAGCGCTCAGCAATCGGACCGGCGTGCGCATGATCGACGAAGTAGAACTTTCCATCCTTCGCCGAACCACTGGCGCCCACCAGCTTGTACTCGACCCCACCGTAATGAAGGCTCGCCATGCGGTTCTCCACCACAGACTGCTCATACGGCGTCAACTCATACGGCACACTGACTCGCGCTACTCGGATGCCAGGATAGAGTTGCCCGAGGAGTTTTCCCTCAAGCGTGTCCTTCCGTCCGAGCTTGGTTGGCTTGCGGGTCACTTCACCGGACGCATCAATCCGCAGCTCAAGAATGAGCCGCTGATCGAGTGCCGCGTTTTGTGTCCTGTTCGCTGTCATGTTCTCCTCACTTGTCTGGCGCTTCAAGACGAAGTGACAAGAGATTGGCTGACGCCGGTTTCTTGTCTCTCGCCTGGCCGCCCGGGTTAGGGGTGGGGTGTTAAGCCGAACCAGGTTTTGAGAATGCAAACCGGGTCAGCGGAATTCCTCATCGCGTTTGCGATAAGGCGTCAAAGGAGGCGACATGAGCCGTGTTTCAGGTTTGTCTCCTCTTTGAATCCGAGCTGACCTTATGGCCCTACTTGCGAATGGGCCGCTTTACCAATATCGGAGACCCTTCCTGCATCTCCGCCTCCGCCTTGTAGGCAAGGAGGGTGTAGATCACGCCGTTCTTCGATTGAAATGCTTTGATCAGAGCCTCGCCTTCGCTTGGCGCCTCCACTCCAAGCTCAGGCTTCTCGACCGAGGATCCCTCTTTGGCGAGAAAGTATCGGACGACTTCTTCCGTCTGTTGGCGCGACTTACGTGCTCGCCTCGGCTCCGAAACCTGAGTCGATTGCGGTTGGATCTCCGCAACCTTCGCGAGTGCGGCTTCCATCATTGACCTCCCTTGCTGGCAGCGGCGTTGCTGTCCGGAGTGGCATCCGGCACCTTGAGGATGAGATCGCGCCGCTCGCCATCAATCGGCCGTTCGCTGTAGTCCGCAATCCAGAGCCCGTCCGGGTTCACATCCGACCGCTTGTCGGCGATGAGACGCACCCGATACTCGTTCACGAAGTGATCCGTTGATTCGTTTCCATTCGAGAGATGGTGAACATCCTTTACGCCGTAGACCAGGTACGTCAACGGCTCGCCGGCAACCAGATCGATCTCGCGCAAATGAAAGACAGACTGCACCTGGCCGTCGTCGATCTTGCCGCGGGTGTCATCGTCCCCGATGGCCTTCAGCGTGTAGGCGCGCAGGTTCCGCGTCATCATATTCAGGCTGGCTGCCCAGTGGTCGTCCACGTCGGCCGGCGAGTAGTTGAGGTAACTGGTGAGGAAACGCTTCACGAACGCTTCATCCAGGAACTCATCGGTCCCGCCGGTGGCGAGATCATACACAGCGCCCTTTGCAGGCCTGCCCCACACAGAGGCATCGCCGTTGGGACCGATACGAATCACTGTTGGCGGCTGCACACGCACTAAGATGGCAAACCCAATGGCCACGAGCGCAATCGGAATGGTCAGAAAAGCAAGAAGCCAGGCGCGGTTGGCATTTGCCCGGAGCGCTCCATCCATTTCGTAATACTTCGGCCTCGCTACGGCCGCTTCGTCTGCTCGAACGGTGCTGGTATTCATGAGTCCTCCTAATCCTGATTCTTGGCCACTCCTGCCAGGCTGCGAGCAGCAATCCGGGCGGCATGATAGGCGCTCCAAGTGCCCAGGTTGTAACGATGCACGCTCGGTCCTTTTCTTGCCTGCGCCGATGATCTGGATCCCGCGTTGGATCTAGCGGTTGCAACCGTAGACTGGCCTTGCGAAGTGCCTGAGCCTTCGGCTGAAACGGCGGGCGCCCCACCGCCCTCCTCACTGGAGTTGTCGGTGCCCATCACGTCGCTGATCGAGCTGCGAATCTGATCGGCATGGCCCTCCAGGGTCGGAGGTCCACCCTGGAGCGCGGAGCCCGTGCTTCCTGAAGAGGCTGCGTTGGGCGCCTGTTGCGGCGGGGCTGGTTGGTTCCCCCCCGCCGAGGCAGTGAGCGCTCGTGCAGATCCCGCAGATGCTGCGCCGGACGAGGTTCCCGCTGCCGCTCCGCCCGATGAACCAGCTCCTGCCGCCGCCACGCCAGCTATCGCTCCCTCAATGCCGGCTGCGCCCGCAGTCAGAGCGGTGACCGCGGTACCGACCATCGCGACAGCGGTGCTTCCAACGTCTCCGCTGACGATCCGTTTGGCAATGAATGGAATCACGGCGATCGCCAGCGAGTAGACGATGCTGGCAATCCCGATCAGAAATGAGCCTTCGAGATTTCCCAGCCCGCCGAGAAAATCATTCTGGTTGAGCATCTGGCCAACCTGGCCCATTTGCACGGCTGTGATCAGCGCACCAAAGCCCCCATACAGGATCGGCCAGGCATTCCAGACGAAGATGTTTTCGATGTAGGACTTGGCAAGGCGATTCGCGCCACCAAGCGGCATGAGGGCGATCACAATCGGCCCAAAGATATACAGGACGCTTCCGTAGAAGATGTAAAAGAAACCGAAGATCACGACAACAATCGGGTAGAGAATATAGGCAACAATTATCAACAGACCATCAATTAGCCCTGCGATGGAACCCGTGATTAGGCCCCACATCTGTTGAAATCCGGCCTGGTTATATTGCGTTTGGAGATCGTTCGCCCAGTTCTGGAGGACGTTCCCTCCGGATGCGTTACTCACCCAGTTGCCAGCATTCACGAATCCCTGGTTGATCGTCGAAAACACCGTCCCGTAGTTCATCACCACAACAGCTGTGACCACGTACTTGATGAGACCCGTGCCTAGCCCGCGCACATCTCCACCATGCATCGCCGATTGATAGACTTGCCACAGGAAGCCTACGAGCAGAACTACATACGCCACGTTTTGCATCCCGGAGGTAATGCCGGTCGAGTCGATGCCCAACAGAGCCTGTGTCAGGAAGCGCTCGAAAAGGTTCAGCTGCGTTCCTTGAAGCAACGCGAGCATCAACTCGGGATGTAAGCTGAAGTGCAGCATTCATGTCACCTGTTGGTCAGCGATCCGTTGATGAGGCCGTTGTTGTTGGTGTTGTCTGTCGTCGCGAGTTTTGCAGCCTTGCTCTGGTTGGCAAGATCGATTCCGCGAGTCCGCATCAACTCCGCCAGCGCTGCCTGCGTGTAGGCATTGGCCCGCACGACCCACACGTCGGCCTCGGCTTCGAGAATAGGGGCGCTGCCGGGAGCGGCCTGCGAGATCTGCTGGCCCATTTGGTTGGCTTCGTTCAGCTCCGCGTCCGCGAGGGCGTCGATCTCAATCGCCCGCTTCATTGCGTCCTGAGCCTGCGCATCCGTCATGTCGGTCATCGTTCTCATCTGCGGAGATGCAGCGTTCTGCGGCATGACGACGCCGTACACGTTCTGAAACTGGCCGGAGACAGTCGGCACGTTGGCCGCGTTGCGTGAGAGCAGAAGGGATTCGAGATTCTGCGACTGCGGCAGAGTGGCGCTCGACACGTTGACGTGGAACAGGTTGCTGATCTGATTGAATTGCCCTTCGAACTGCATTACCGACGTCTTCGCCTGGTTGATCGCGGCGAGCGGGTACATCACCTCCTGCTCATACTTCGCCACGCTCTGTTCGTACTGATTGATGGTCTTGAGGGGCGCGGCGATGTAAGTGGTCATCAGCGACTGCATCTTGGACAGTGCCGCCATAATCGCGGCTGTATCGATACCGAATTGCCCGTTCGCTCGTGGCGGGAGAATCGCCAGCACGCCAAGGCCAACCACCGCTGCTTTCAGCAGCGTCGGGCGATTCCACGGACGCGCATTGCGTTGAGCCTCTTCAAACTCGTTCATGGGCTTTGCCGGTTCCGGCAAGTGGAAAAGCTTGCGCCGCCAGAAGAATGACCTGCGCTGTTTGTTGGGGTTCTTCTTCGGATCCGTCATAAAAGTCTCCTTATCGCGCTGTAAGCGCCCCGGTAATCAGGCTGTTGATGCCACCTGTAGCCGCTGTCCGGCGCTTGACGAGAACGTTGTCGTGCGCGATTCGGCCAGCCTCCTGGCGCAACTCCGCCGCAAGCATCTTTTGCATGAATGCCTGGCAGCGCAGGTTGGCGACCTGAGCTTGGGCCGTGAGGAAGGGATTGGAGCCGGGCGTGCTGACCGCGACCTGGTTTTCCATCTGGTTAGCGGTCTCGAGAATAGCGTCGCCCCCCTGGTCGGCGATGAGGGTTGTCTTTAGGTTCTCCTGGCCCAGAGCGTCGTCGACATCCATCATCACGCGGTCTTGCGGGGAAGCGGCATTCACTTGAGGGATTGCCCCATAGTTTGTCGTGAAGCTGGCCTGCAAGGCAGGGATCTGCGCTGACAGCCGGCTGTGCAGAATGCTTTCGAATTGTTGCGGGCCGGGCGTAACCGCGCTTGCAAATTGCGTATTGAATATCTGGTTCATCTGACCGCGAAAGCTGTTGATCGAATTGGCCACAAAGCCGCGGGCCTGGTTGAGGGCTGCGAGTGGCGCGACTGTGGTCTGGTAGAGCTTCTGAGTTTGCTGCATGATCTGGTTGATTTGGCTCAAGGAACTGCCAATGTCACTCTGGATTGAGGAGAAGATCGAGTCAAAGACGCTGAGGAATTGACCCTGAGCCAGCTTCGGCAGTGCAAAGCATGACTCGATCAGGAGAATGCCGATGAGCAGTCTCCGTTTCCAGCGCGTACGGGTCCCCGGTTTGCGACTGCAATTGTCGTCGAAGCTAAAGGCAACTCCGTTCAAGAGGAGTTCCGTCTCGGATTTGGTCTTGTCGCTCATTGGCTCATTGCCTCCTGCATCTCGCCTGAGAGTTCAACCGGCAGCGGCGCCAGATCCGCCAATCCGTGTGGATATTGCATAGCAAGCGCCTCGTAGGCCTGGATCAGCGGTAGCCGCCGGTGCTCTCGCAACCACCACTTTCGGAAACCTCGCTCGCGGGCATAGGTAGTCGTGATCCAGTAGTCCACGGCGCTCGGAACAATCCGAATTGCGTGCGTCGATTCCGCCTTTTCTCCAATCGCAATCAGAAACTCGGCGCTATGTCCCTTCTTCGGGTGGGCGAAGGTCTTGATCTGATTGAGTGCGGTTTCGTTCAGGTGAAGATGATTCCGGAGCGCCGTCATATCGCCTGGCTGCTTGCCGATGATCTTCGTGGTTGCATTCTTGACGATGCCGGCGCCATGTTCATTGGGCCGGTCCGGAGTCCCCACGAAATCCTCCGGTGTCTGGCTGATTCCCCAGACGCTGGCGTTGCGCTTGCGCGCGGTGCGGAAGAGCTGGACAACGACACTCGCGAGAATCGGCGACTCGAGAAGCGCCCAGCACTCGTCGAGCAGAACAATGCTCGGCTGCCCCGTGAACCCCGATGCTCGATAGGTAGCCGTATGCGCGATCAACAGGCTCATGGCCCGCTCCAGACGGGGATCGTCCTTCAGTTTCTCGACGTTGAAGTAGAGCCACGGGTTATTCAATTGGACTGTCGTAGGCCGATCGAACAGGCGGGCATACGGCCCTTCATCGACCCACGCGCGCAGCTTGGTCGAGGCCATCTGAGCCATTGCATTGATCTTCTGATTGCGATCGCGGTCCTGCCAGTGCGCCAGTTCCGCTGCCAGATCCCCGAAGAGCGGAATCGGGTTTGAGGTCTTCGCGCTGCAGCGCTTGTAGGTTGAGGCGATGGCTTCGAGCAGCACGCTGTCGAGCAGGTCGATGTCGAGATCGGGCGGCGTGTTCTCTCCCAGCATGTGCCGGGTAAGGTTCTTCAGAAACGATATCTGATCGTTCGAAGGCTTGGTCTCCCCGCGAGGCAGATCCCAGGGATTGATCGTTTGCTCCGAGTCGAGCGACATCTCGATCATCTCCCCACCCATCAATTCGACCAACGGCTGATAGGAGTCACCACGCTCCAAAATCGAGATCAGCGGATTCGCGCGGGCCG
>JANXQR010000099.1 GCA_025353435.1 Acidobacteriota bacterium
CAAGTCCGGCCATGCGGCCCGCGTCCTTGGTGGCCTGCCGTTGTGCGTCATTAAAGTACGCAGGCACAGTGATGACGGCTTGCGTTACCGGCGAGCCAAAAAAGCGCTCGGCATTGCGCTTGAGTTGGCGCAGGATGTACGCGGAAATTTCGGGTGGCGTGAATTTCAATTCGCCAAGCTGGATGCGCGGGACTTCACCCTCTTCCACATCGTCAGCGAGTCGAAAGGGAAAGAGCTTCAGTTCGTTCTGTATCTCGGAAAGCCCCCGGCCCATCAGTCGCTTGACCGAATAGATCGCCCGCTCTGGCGTCTCGATGAGCGCCTTGCGCGCGCTGTTGCCCACCGTAACGGTGGGACGTCCGCCTTCCGCCGAAATGGGATCAAGCGCGACCACCGACGGCAAGAGGTTCGAGCCGTCGACGCCGGGAATCACCACCGGCATGTCGCCTTCCATGTATGCGACCAGAGAATTGGTTGTTCCCAGGTCGATGCCTACTACGCGTCCATCCGCCATGCTGTTTGGTCAGGCTCCCATGGTCTCGCTTACTTCGCGGACCAGATTGCTGAGGTAGCGCCGCCTGTCGAGCAGAGCCACCATAGTTTTTTGCGCGGCCTGCCGTGCGGGCTCGTCGCCGTTGTCCCACGCTGTCCATTGCGCATGCAGATCATTGTCGACCTCCGCCTGCAGGCCTTCAAACTTCGCCTTCGCTTCGGAGAGGCTTTTCGCCAGCACTGGATCGTCTTCGCCCGAAGCACGCGCCATGCGCATTTCTTCAATCTGCATATTCAGGTCGAACACTTCTTCCAGCAGATCAGCAGGCGCGCGCGATGCGCCCATTTCGCCCTTGGGCCGATCCTTGCCGCTGTGCTCTTCGCCAATCTCCGCGCCATGCAGCTTCAGCAGGTACTCCGTGCGGCGAAGTGGATCGCGCAGTGTGCGATACGCATCATTCAGCAGCGCCGTGTCGGCCAGGCTCCACTCCTTCTCGCTATCGGTAGCACGCGCAAAGCGATCGGGGTGCAGCTTGCGACTCAAGCGATGAAACTCCTGCTCCAGTGCCGCGAGGTCCAGGTTCAGGCGTGGCTCAAGCGAAAACACCGAGTAGTAATTGCCCCCGATGGGCGGCTGAATCTTGCTGCAATGGGGGCAAAACAGGGTGGATTCGTTGTGGGCGACCGAACAGGACCAGCAAGCTACGGGTACAGCAGAATCGAGAACCTGAAACATGTCTCAGCCTAACTTGCATGCACAGCTCAAGAGAACGAAGAACCGCAGCCGCAGGAGCGCGTGGAGTTGGGATTGATAAAGTTGAAGCCCTGCCGCATCAGCGTCTCTTCGTAGTCGAGCGTCATGCCGTGCAGATAGAGGAACGACTTGGGATCGACAAACACGCGTACGCCGTCGAAGTCATAAACCCGATCGCGTTCGCGGGGCCGCGTGTCGAACTTGATGGAGTACGAAAGTCCCGAGCAGCCGCCACCCATCACGCCAAGGCGCAGGCCGCCCTCTTCAGGCGAGACGCCTTCCTTGGCCATGGCCGTGCGGATCTTTTTGACCGCGCGTTCGGTCACGTTCAAAGCCTGACCGGTCGCGGAGCCCCCTGGGCTCGGTGCGGCCAACTGCGGCTTTGCCACGGAGGCGCCTTCCGCCGGCTTCGATTCGATACTCACGAAATTCGACATACTTCCCTTCCCGTTTGCGTGCCGCCGCAACAAATTTGGGTGCCCCACCCTCTTGGGTGCCCCACCCCCTTGGGTGCCCCACCCTCGCCACGTTCTTGTTTTTGTGGCTAGGGTGGGATCGCGCCGGACACGCTCATCTCTCTGGCGGCTTCCGCAGAACCCTTACTGCGCGGCAACCTGCACGTGCGCGGTCTCTGCCGCTTCCGCCACGCCGTTCTTCTTCTTCCAGTCGCCGATGGCGGCCTTGATCGCGTCCTCAGCCAGCACCGAGCAGTGAATCTTCACCGGAGGAAGCGAAAGCTCCTTCACGATGTCGGTGTTCTTGATGGCGAGCGCCTCTTCCACCTTGCGGCCCTTGATCCACTCGGTCGCGAGCGAAGAACTCGCAATCGCCGATCCGCAGCCGAAGGTCTTGAACTTCGCTTCTTCAATCACCTGCGTCTCCGGGTTCACACGGATCTGCAGCCGCATCACGTCGCCGCATTCAGGGGCGCCAACCAGGCCCGTACCCACTTCGTTCGAGCTCTTGTCGAGCGTGCCCACGTTGCGCGGATTGTTGTAGTGATCTACTACCTTGTCGCTGTATGCCATGGTGTCAAACTCCTTCTGCGGGGAAGCCGCAATTCATTCCGTTTGATTCGGCAGGGTCGCCCGCCGATGCTACTGAATCTCCAAAGAGAGCTGGGCTTTTCAGTCCCTCAGTTCCTTAGTCCTTTGGTCCCTGCCTGCCTTTAGTGCGCCGCCCACTCAATCTTGCTGAGGTCGATGCCTTCTTTCACCATTTCGTACAGCGGCGAAAGCTCGCGCAATTTCTTCACAATGTCGATAACCTTGGCGGCCACGTAATCCACCTCCGCCTGCGTGTTGAAACGGCCCAGTCCAAACCGAATCGAGCTGTGCGCCACATCGTCGCCGAGGCCCAAAGCCTTGAGCACGTAACTTGGCTCCAGAGTAGCCGAGGTACACGCCGAGCCGCTCGAAACCGCCACGTCGTTGATACCCATCAGCAGCGACTCGCCCTCAACATAAACAAAGCTCATGTTGAGGTTGCCCGGCAGGCGATGCTCCCACGAGCCGTTCACCTGAACGTAATCCAGTTCCGACTCGAGCTTGGCCTTGAGGCTGTCGCGCAGGCCGCGAAGATAGGCCGCCTCGCTCTCCATCTCGTTGTAGGCAATCTCGCACGCCTTGCCCAGGCCCACAATGCCGGGAACATTGAGCGTGCCGGAACGCATGCCGCGCTCGTGGCCGCCACCGTCAATCTGCGCGGCAATCTGCACACGCGGGTTGCGGCGCCGCACATAAAGAGCGCCCACACCCTTGGGCCCGTAAATCTTGTGCGCAGTCAACGACATCACGTCGATGTTATCGGCCATCACGTTCACCGGCACCTTGCCAATCGCCTGCACCCCATCGGTGTGGAAGATCACATTCTTCTCATGGCAGATCTTGCCAATCTCGCGAATCGGCTGCAAAACGCCAATCTCGTTGTTGGCCGCCATGATTGAAACCAATATCGTCTTATCGTCGATGGCCCTCTTAAGATCTTCCAAATCAACAAGCCCGTCCGCCTTCACCGGCAAGTAGGTCACACGGTAGCCGTGCTTCTCCAGGCGCTTGCAAGTATCAAGAACCGCCTTGTGCTCAGTGACCTGAGTGATGATGTGGTTGCCGCGCTCGCGATACATCTCCGCAATGCCCTTGATGGCCAGATTGTTGCTCTCGGTGGCGCCTGAGGTGAAAATGATCTCCTTGGCGGTGGCGCCGATGAGCTTGGCAATCTGTTCGCGAGCGGCCTCGACGGCTTGCTCGGCTTCCCATCCAAACGCATGGTTGCGGCTGGCCGCGTTGCCAAACTTGGCGGTGAAAAATGGCATCATCGCTTCCAGCACCCGCGGGTCCATGGGGCTGGTGGCGTGATTGTCCATATAGATGGGCAGGTTGACTCCCGCCGGTACTTCCACTTGGCTCAAAACTGTGCTCATTGCGTCTCCGTCCTCATTTACTGCCTGTCTTGCTGCCTGCCGTCTGTAAATCGCGCTCGACGGGGAATGGGTTTCAAAATTCGTCCGTTACAGATTCAAAGTCACCAGCCGTTGCACCGCCGTGGTCCCAACAACAGCCGCTTTTCCTGATTCCTGATCGGCCAGGTCATAGATGCTGATGCTCTTCAGCACGCCGATAATTGTTTCGTTCACCCGTGCCAGCGGCTCCTTGATAGTGCAGCTGGGGGTCAGGTCGCAGCCCTTGGCGCCCTTCGTGCACGAGGTAATAAACAGCGGCCCATCAATGGCGTGGATCACCTCAAAGGCCGAAATCTTCCGTGCATCGCGAGACAGCGCATAGCCACCATTCATCCCGGCATGCGACCGCAGCAATCCCGTCTTGGTCAGCCGCTGCAGAATCTTGGCCAGCAGCTGCGCCGGAATTCCATAGGCATCGGCAATGTCCTTGGCGCTTTGCGCAGGCGTCTCCGGGTGCTCGGCCAGGTACTTCAAGGCCATCAACCCGTAATCCGCTTTTTTGGTGAGTTTGAGCATGTAATATCCGACCGGTTCGGTCCGCATTCAGTATACGACCAAATGGGTCCGGGATTCAACCGGAGGGAGTAAAGCAGGGTGCCCCCGAGCCTGCCCTGAGCTTGTCGAAGGGTCCCTGGCCCTTGGGGACCGGGGAAGGCAAACTAACCATTTCCGGAACACATGAGGGTGAATGAGGGTGCCCCCGGTCCCTGGCATTTGGGGACCGGGGAGCTAAGTCTCCCTTGTCACTGACCTCCCCACCACGATGAGGGTGCCCCCGGTCCCTAGCTTTTGGGGACCGGGGAGCTAAGTCTCCCTCATCACAGCCGACGGCTCACTATTGAAGTATCCTCGCGTTGCATGAAAGGCCAGCGCATTCGTTACCAGCAAACCGGGGAGTTCCACTTCCTCACCTTCAGTTGTTATCGGCGTCGTCCTTACCTCTCCACGGTCGCGGCCATGGAACTTTTTGAAGATGCGCTGGAGCGGGTCCGCCTCCGCTATCTCTTTGTGGTCGCCGGCTACGTCGTCATGCCCGAACACGTGCATCTCCTGGTCAACGAGCCCCAGCGCGCGCTATTATCCAAGGCCATCCAAGCCCTTAAGCTGTCGGTTTCGATGCGGAGCCGGGAAAGGCCCTTCTGGCAGGCTCATTACTATGATTTCAACGTGACCTCGCACGCCAAGTTCGTGGAGAAACTGCGCTACATGCATCGCAACCCGGTCACACGTGGATTGGTCACCAAGCCGGAAGACTGGCAGGGTTCGAGTTATCGCCACTATCAAACGGGCATACGCGGCCCGGTAGAGATTGAATCGGAGGGTACGGCCTGGCACAGAGGCTGGCAGTTGCCCGAGGGTATGCGCTACCAACAGCTCGGCTCATCCTCCCCGGTCCCCAAGGGCGAGGGACCGGGGGCACTCACAACAGATTAGAACCCCTTTTGAAATCAGGGCCACCCGCCGATTAAACCTAGGCATTGAGGGGAGAATGATCAAACCTGAAACCGAAATCGAGAATCAGATAGCAGAATGGCAAGCGAGAAAGTTATCGCTTGAACTCCTCCGCAGACTCCCCGCGAAGATCGGAAGAGAGGGCTATGAGCCAGGGATTCCGGCACTTTTTGAATTGGCAGTCAGCGCCGATGAGATCGTGCGATACAACGCCATCATGAGTTTGTCGTTTAAATTTGGCTGGCGAGGTGCGAAGGACTTGTTATGCAGGATTCTTCAGCAAGATCCAGACGAGGACTGCAGAGACGCAGCTGCCGGTGGTCTCGGGTACTTGTTCAATGGAGATAGGGACTGCAGTCTTCTCCGGCTTCTTGGAGCAGTATGCTCGATTGATGACAACGAGGACGTTCGCCGATCTGCTTATGCTGCCTTGTTGAGAGTAAGCGGCAGATCCGATGAGGAGAATGTGCTTCTGCAGACAGGTCCAAGACCGCCGGTGAATACTTCAATGTTGCAGGAAATTTTGAGCGAATGCAGCGCGCGTGACCCCTCCTAGGCGGGTGGCCCCGGTCCCGATGATCTTTCCCAACCACACCGAGGGTGCCCCCGGTCCCTCGCATTTGGGGACCGGGGAGGGCTATTATCCGTGCGTGAGCCTATGCTTCCACCACGTTCTCAAACTGCTCGATCTGAATAGCGCCCTCCGGAAACTCGGCCGTAATCTTCAACTCGCCGCCCATCGCTTCAATGTAGTTGCGCAATGTCGAGACGTACATATCCGTGCGCTTCTCCATCATCGAAACCGCTCCCTGATTGATCTTGAGAGTTTCGGCAAGGTTGACCTGGGTCAGCTGCCGCGCTTGCCTGAGCTGGTTAAGCGTCATTCCCTTGGCGGCCACCTTCTGGCGAATCCGCTCCTCAACCTCCGGGGCGTGCTTCCTGCGAACGTCACTCCACTTCTGAGCCATGATCATTCTCCAATCTCGATCAGATGCTGTGCATAGATCGCCTCGGCACTACGGATCGCCGACACGTACCAATCGTCATCGCCCGTCTTGTCGCCGCCGAGAATCAAGTAGGCGCACCGGCGCGGATCGAAGGCGAAGAGAATCCGCAGCGGTCGGCCCTGATGCTGGACTCTCAGCTCCTTCAGATTGCGATAGCGCGACCCTTTCAGCGTGTCCACAT
>JANXQR010000102.1 GCA_025353435.1 Acidobacteriota bacterium
GTCAGTAGGTGATCGCAAACCTCCACAGCCTGGCTCAGCAATCCGCCAGGGTTCCCGCGAAGATCGAACACCAGCCCCTTCAAATTTTGGAAGCTGTCCACCGCGTCCCCCACTTCCTGTGCAGTGGTTTCCTGGAACTGCGTTAGGTGGACGTAGCCGATGCCGGGCCGAATCTCGTACTTCAAGTCCACAGATGGGTGCGGAATCTCGTCCCTAACCAGGTCGAACACCAGTGGCTTGGCCTGACCCTCGCGGGCCATGGTTACCTGGACGTGCGTGCCCTTCGGCCCCTTGAGCGCCTTGGCCACCGCGTCTGAAGTCATGCCCTCGGCCGTCTTGCCGTCAACCGCCGCAATCACATCTCCCGGCCGAATTCCGGCGCGGAACGAAGGCGTTCCTTCGTACGGCGTGATGACGTAAACCTTGTCCTTACCCTGGGCATCCCGCTGTTGCTGAATCACCATGCCGACACCGTAATAGTGCCCGCGCTGATCCTCACGCATCTTGGCGTAAGCCTTTGGATCGTAGAAGTTAGAGTGCGGATCCAGGGTCCGGAGCATGCCCGGAATGGCGCCATCGTAGATGGCCAAATCGGCCTTGTCGCCCGTTATCGGCTCGGCGTAATTCTGCTCCACCAGCGCATACACGTTGGTGAATGCTTTCAGGCTGTCGCGAATCTGGCTCTCGTCCTCAGACGATTGCGCACCGACTTTACGTTGAACAACAAAGCCAACTACGGCGCAAACTACAAAAAATAATGCTACTGAGAATATTGCCCGGCGGGCACGGGGTGTCATAGGCAGATGTAACCTCCGGCGGCAGATGCAGCGGGCGGAGAGGTACACGCCTGGCATGGCAGCCTTATGCTCAAGTATACCACTCAGTGGTATGGACGCCGTCCATACCACAAAGGTAGCGTAAGGCCCGTTTCCAGCTCCCGGACGACCAACTTCTCAACTTCCGTCGCTTTGCAGACGTCCAAATCCCTGTTCCCTGTTCCCAATTCCATTTCTTCCGCTTCCCCGCCATTTACAATAACGTCTATAACGCAGGTGGAGTGCAAGCACCCCTGCCGTTGCCAACCTATGACCTTGAGATCTCTTCGCATTTCCGCGGTGTCCGTGCTGAGCACGATGCTGCTCGCATCCTCCGCCTTGGCGCAATCTCATCCCGCCGAACCAGCCAGCCCCTATGGCGGCGTTACGGTTGAGGACATCATCGCCCGCGTTAATGACCAAATCATCTCGCGCTCGGACTACGACCGCGCCATGAAGGAAATAGACGATGAGTCCCGGCAGCGCGGCGCCACCATGCAGCAGATGTCCGAGATTCACAAAGACCTCCTGCGTAACCTCATTGACCAGCAACTCTGGCTCTCCAAGGGTAAGGAACTCGGAATCAACGGCGAAACGCAGCTGATCAACCGCCTCAACGAGATCCGCAAGCAATACAACCTTGCGACCCTCGAAGACCTCGAAAAGTCCGCCGCTGATCAGGGCTTCTCCTATGAGGATTTCAAGGCCAATATTCGCAACCAGATCATTACCCAGGAAGTGATGCGCACCGAAGTTGGTCGCCACCTCAATTTCACGCCTGGTGAAGTTCAACGCTATTTCGATGAGCACAAGCAGGATTACGCCCAGCCGGAGAACGTCAAGCTAAGCGAAATCCTGGTGTCCACCGGCGATGCAAGTCCGGAAGATGCCGCCAAGGTTGCCGAAGCCAAGGCCAAGGCCGACGACATTGAAGCCAAGCTGAAGTCCGGATCTGACTTCACCGAACTAGCCCGCAAATCCAGCGACGGGACCACTGCCGCGCAGGGCGGCGATCTGGGCACCTACAAGCGCGGCCAGCTCAACAAGGTCTTTGAGGATGCCACGTTCGCGCTCAAAACCGGCGACGTCACCGACCCCATCCGCACCAAACAAGGGTTCGTCATATTCAAGGTGAATCAGCACGTGCTCCCCGGAGTTCCCGCCTTCAAAGACGTCGAACAACAGGTCGAAGAAGCATATTACGAGTCCAAAATGGAGCCGGCAATTCGCGATTACCTGACCACCATGCGCGAAGAGGCCTACATCGACATCAAGCCGGCCTATGAGGACACCGGCGCCAGCTCCAACAAGCGCGTCAACCCCATCTCCTACGCGGCCTACACGCCTCCAGCCCCCAAGAAAAAGAAGAAGGTGGAGCGCACTCGCTTCCGCGAGACAACCCACTTCCGCCAAAAGACCGCAGCCGCCCCCATGGGAGACGTGCCGCCGAGTCCCTCCGCAGCGCAAGCCGCCCAGTCAACAACCGCGCCTGCGAAACCCGCCAAGGCAGCCTCCATGAAACCCGGCAAGAAGGAAAAGATCCGCTTCGGCAAGGCGCCTACCAAGACGCTTCCTTCTGAACCGCAGGGCCAGACCGAGGACGCAGGAGCAGTGGCACAGAACACCGAGCCCCCTAACCCGATCGAGCAGACCGCTCCGCCCGAAAAGAAGACTCGCTATAGCTCCCGTGCCAAGGAAGCCAAGCTCCAGAAAGCAAAGACTGCAAAAAAGGACTTCCCCGACAACTCGCCTTCAAACGCTCCCGACGTCTCGGACATTGCGGATCGACAGACGCAGTCAGCCCCGCTCGGCCTTTCCGGCAACTCCAAAAAGAAGAAAACTGCAACGTCCACCGGCGACAAGACGCGTCCACCCGTTCGCGAAAGAGGGGGCCAGGAGGGCGAGGGGCTTGTCGATCAGGTCCGGGAGCATGGCCGCGAACACGACGCGGCGCAGGTCGGCCTTCCGGTCGAGGGCGTGAACGATCGCC
>JANXQR010000149.1 GCA_025353435.1 Acidobacteriota bacterium
GCCCCCGGATACACCTTCAGATTCGACGCCCGCACCAGCTTCGCCGTCAGCCGCGCCGAGTTCCCAATCGGCACAATCTGGTCATCATCTCCATGCAGAATCAGCGTCGGCACCCGCATCTTCCGCAGGTCCGCCGTAAAATCCGTCTCTGAAAATGCCTTGATGCAATCGATCACCGGCCTGAACCCGGCCATCATCCCCTGCATCCAGAACGAATCCTTCAGCCCCTGGCTCACCTTGGCGCCCGGCCGATTCGCCCCGTAAAACGCTTCCGTCAAATCCTTGAAGAACTGCGACCGATCCGCCATCACCTCTGCGCGAATCCCGTCAAACACCGCCATCGGCAGCCCGCCCGGATTAGCCTCGGTCTGCAGCATCTGAGGCGGCACCGCGCCAATCAACACCGCCTTCGCCACCCGGGCAGCCCCGTCGCCACTCCCGTGCCTCGCAATGTAACGCACCACCTCGCCGCCGCCCGTCGAGTGCCCCACATGCACCGCATCCTTCAGGTCCAGCGCCGCCGTCAACTCCGCCAGGTCATCCGCGTAGGTGTCCATGTCGTTGCCGTCCCAAGTCTGGCTCGACCGCCCGTGTCCGCGCCGATCGTGCGCAATTGCCCGGTATCCATGCGACGCCAGAAACACCATCTGGTCCTCAAATGCGTCCGAGCTTAGCGGCCACCCATGGCTGAACACCACCGGCTGCCCTGTGCCCCAATCCTTGTAATAAATCTGCGTCCCATCCTTGGTCGCAATCGTAGGCATGTGCGAATTCTCCTTAGTTCTCCGTGTGGACTATCCACTTCTGTGAGATGCGGAAAAGTCGCAGCTGGGGAAATTTTCTCAGTTCAGAAAGCAACGAAACGAATTGAATGGCTTCTGCTCCCAGAGCATCGCAACCACCAACCTCGCCCCCAGCAGCATGGCTCACAGGCTCTCACTTCGCATCTAAAGACCTGTGTCTGACCCTACAGAGTCAAACCCTCCCCAATCTCGCCTGATGCGATTGCTCAAGTCGCTTGGCCCCGGAGTCATCACCGGCGCAGCCGACGACGATCCGTCGGGCATTGCCACCTATTCGGTCGCCGGTGCACAGCTCGGCACCAAACTCCTTTGGACCGCGCTTCTAACCTGGCCGCTCATGGCCGCCGTACAAATCATGTGTGCCCGCATCGGAATGGTCACCGGGCAAGGCCTCGCCGCCAGTCTCAGTCTGAAATTTCCAAAGTGGCTGTTGCGTATCTTCATCCTCGCCCTTCTTGTTGCCAACACCATCAACATCGCGGCCGACCTC
>JANXQR010000540.1 GCA_025353435.1 Acidobacteriota bacterium
GAAATAGAGGCGCAGTTTTTTCGCAGGCCTTGCGCTCGGAGCTTCTGCTACGTGATCGATCCCATCTGTCACGATGCGGTACTCCCGTTCACCATAGCGATGTGAGTATTCCTTGCCGATCTCGTTGGAGATGACAACGATGCCTTTTGCATTGCGCCATGCATTTCCCATAGTCGCGGTTATCTTTGCCGAGAGCGGGTGACCGAGAGTCGTGTATTCGATGTCGTCGTGGATATTGAGGACGCAGGGAATGCGGAGTTCGGATCCAACTCGGATCACGGGCACTATGTCGAATGAATGCGGGATGATATGAATCAGCTTGACATTGTGTTTCAGGAGTGCGCGCCGCAGGCGATCCTCGAAACGGAAACGAAAGACTTCATCAAAGATGCCGAGAGCGCCATGGAGGCGCGACCGGTCAAGCCACCCAAAGGAGGGCCTCAAGGGCATGTGAATCTCCTCGATCCCAGGGTAAGGGGGCATGGCAGAAGGCCCTGTATTGATGCTCAGCACTGGAGGGTGCGCCGCAGAAAGGAGCCCACGCAGTATCCTGGATCCGCCACCGGCGGCATGCAAACCAAAGGGCTGAATGAAAGCAATCATCGATGGCCTTTCGATGTAGTAATTTGATGACAGGCGATTTGCGGCAATTTCATAGACTCTTTATCGTATCAACTACTGCTCTCAGGAACATTCGATCTGCAGTGTGATGGAAATCTGAGCTCCAGTCGCTTCAAGTTGGACTTCCAGATTCTTTTTCCCCACAAGCAGAACGGTGCCCGTATCCTCCCCAGAAATTGCCCTAGCCCGGCTCTTTGCCCAACACTCATCGGCGTCGAAGATCCTACGCGGGAGATTCAGCATGACCGAGTTCATAATTTGGAAACTCCCACCCTCCGTGTTACTCTCCCGAGAGTAGTGTCGGCCCGGTGAGCTCTCGGTGTATTCGAGCCTTTCGTCGCATGTTCGATTCGGATCAATGGGGGGCGCTCAGCTCATGGAGGTGGAGTCTTGTCGATCTTGCACAGATTAGTGACCGGAATTCGTCGCCGCAGCCGAACAGCGGCGGCCCGAATGGACTTGTTCGTGCGAGGAAGAGTGCACGGGTACCCTGTCTGGTTCGACAACGGACGCCTGAAGTTGCCGTATTACGGAGACGGTGATAATCAGGAACTTCTCTATCATATGGACGGGCGAGAATGGTGGGATGGGGAACTGAGACTGATATCGCGCTACGTTAGCGCTGGAGACGTTGCCTTAGATGTCGGCGCAAACCATGGCTTCATGTCAGGAATACTCAGCACTTTGACAGGCAGCACAGGACAAGTCCACAGTTTCGAACCGAATCCGAAGGTCTTCGCCAAGTTACTGGAGGTTATAAAAATTAACAACTTTTCCACTGTTTCGGCGTACAACATGGGGTGCGGAAAGGAAGAGCAATTGATGACCTTACATTGCCCCCCCTCATCGGGACATGCTTCACTGCGACCCAATGCCGACATCAAGCGATCCTCTTTAGAGACGAAGGAGGTTCGAATCGTAAAGTTGGATGACTTCCTTGGTCCAAGACTAGAACGCCTAAACTTCCTCAAAATCGATACGGAGGGCTATGAAGATGATGTACTACTTGGGGCGACTGACCTTCTTCGTCGCTTCTATCCGGTCATTTACATTGAACTGTGTTCCGAGTACTTAGTCTCGTCGGAGAGGTCGATTCAGTTCCTGCGCAGCCTTGGTTATGCTTTGGACCGAGAAATCGATTTGCGACACTCTTCTAATGGTGAAAATTTCTTCGCGCTGCCACCCAAGTACCAACGGACTAGTTAAGCTTACGCCCCTCGCTTTGGCAGTGAAGATGGAGGAATTCCTACGTGTCGGCGAAGTTACGGTTTGTAAAGACCCCATTTCATGAGGATCCCTCCAATTATCCATTAATAGACATTGGAAAAGCACTCGAAGCGGCCGGTTGGGACTTCAAAATGAGATTGTCCGGCAGGAAGTTATTGGCCAGGGCAGGTGTGCGGTTTAATCTCCTTCGCAACATTGCTCGCGCAGGGAGCCCACTTTTGTTTCCAATGATGGGTGCGAATGACCGTAAGCGTTTGGTCTGAACCGTCTTGACAGTCAGTTTATTGACTATTGTGTCCACAGGTCGCGACTTGTGGACACGACTAGGCGGAAACAGTGTCAGTTTGCATGTTCCAGGGGAGCAGCTCGTCGATCCGGTTTATGGGATGCTGAGCGATCCGCGTCAAGACGTTCCGAAGGTAGAGCTCGGGGTCCATGCCGTTGAGCTTGGCACTGCCCACTAAGGAGTAGATGGCAGCAACCCGAACGAGCCAGGGTCACAAGCTATACAAAACTGGCTTCGATATGGTGGGTGGGCAGGAATCTTATATCCAGGAACAAGCGCTCACTAGGAGAAGCTGTGAAACGAGCACCAATATGGGTAATGAGGATCGTTGTCGTCCTCGAAGGGCTGTGGTTTGCTCTCGTGCTATTCCTGTTCAATTTCAAGTTGCCGCCAGGACTGATGTTCGTTCTTGGAACTTGGGTGATGCTGATCGCTGCACTGTTCCTGTTCGCTTCTCA
>JANXQR010000179.1 GCA_025353435.1 Acidobacteriota bacterium
CGCGATAGCCTCTAAGTCTTACGTGTACTCTGTGCTGGCGCCCGCGGCGGCACCTTACTTCAGCCTGGCGGGGGGGACTTATCACTCACCGCAGATGTTGATGCTGACGGATACTACGCCGGGCGCTGCGATTCACTACACCACGAATGGAACAACGCCGACGGCTGCATCCACTTTGTACGCGGGGCCGATCACGATTGCTTCGACGGAGACGGTGGAGGCCGTGGCGGTGGCGACGGGCTATTCGGTTAGTCCGATTGCCTCAAAGTCTTATGTCTATGCGGCGTTACCGGCTGCGACGGCGCCCTCATTCAGTTTGGCCGGAGGAACTTATAACACGCCGCAGATGCTGACGCTTACTGACGCGACGCCGAGCGCCACGATCTACTACACGACCAATGGAACGAAGCCGACGACGAGTTCGACCGTGTATGCAGGGCCGATTTCGATTGCTTCAACGGAGACGGTGCAGGCTGTGGCGATTGCTACGGGCTACTCGCTGAGCGCGGTGAGCTCGAAGGCTTACACTTACACGCCGCTGACGTTGGCTGCGGCGCCGTATTTCAGCCTGGCGGGCGGACACTACACGACTGCGCAGATGCTTACGCTGACGGATTCAACGCCGGGAGCAACAATCTACTACACGACCAATGGAACGATGCCGACGACGGCTTCGACCGAGTACACCGGGCCGCTCACGATAAGTACATCGGAGACGGTGATTGCGATTGCGGCGGCCTCGGCTTACACGAACAGCAATCCGGCATCGAAGGCGTACACCATTCCATAGGACATCTTGTTGAGAGTCTGAAGATGAGTAGAGGCTTGACCATCCATCGACGATTGCCGGCAGTCTGGCGAACGTGGGAGTAAGGGACGAATCGGCCACCATCCAACCGAAACTCAAGAAACCTCTACAGCCCAGTTCGATGCGCGCATACGGCCGTTGTTACGAATGAGGTAGCAGTTCCATGAGTCTTTCGACCTCGAACGGGCGTCCTTTCCGATAGGAACGCTGTGACACAATTGTGCGTTGGTTTTGGAAAGTGCACTTTACAAAGCCGTGAAATGCATTCTGTTCAGCGGCTGAACCTCTCGTTGCGTATTTGCGGCAGCCGAGTTGGATGTCCCGTCAGTAATTGCTCATTGAGAAAGGCAAGCCACTGTGACTAAGTCTCTAAAAAACCGAAACCGCGCGGGTGCGCTGGTTCTTGCTTCTGTTTTGGTTGGAGCTCCCCTGGCGGTAGCGCAGTTTCCGGGAATGCAGCAGCCGAAGAGCTTTCCCTGGTCTGACACTACCTTGTCGCCCGACGCACGTGCCGACATGGTCATCAAGGAACTTACGCTGGAGGAGAAGATCTCTCTTCTGCATGGACAAGGTTTCTCTTTCAATTCGACAGGTCCGACCGAGTCAAACGGCGGGGCCGGATATTCTGTGGGGATTCCGCGCGTGGGCATTCCCGCGATTCAGATGGCTGATTCCGCCTACGGAGTCACGCGCGGCGCTGCTTCCGGGCGCTATTCCACAGCGCTCCCCAACAATCTCGCGGCTGCTTCTTCATGGGACCCACAAAGTGCGTTTGAATATGGCGCTCTGATCGGCCGCGAGCTACGCCAGGAAGGCTACAGCATGTCGCTCGGGGGAGGTGTCAACCTTGCGCGCGAGCCGCGCAATGGCCGCACGTTTGAATACCAAGGCGAAGACCCGCTGCTGGCGGGCACATTGGTGGGCAATTTCGTCAAGGGTGTCCAGTCGCAACACGTAATCGGCGACCTGAAGCACTATGCCATCAACGACCAGGAAAGCGGTCGCAATGCCGTAAATGCCAACATCGACAAGCGGTCCATGAGAGAAACGGATCTGCTCGCCTTCGAGATCGCCCTCAAGATCTCAGATGCCGGGGCATTCATGTGCTCGTACAACCGGGTCAACGGGGACTATGCCTGCGAAAACAGCTACCTCCTCACGGAAATCCTGCGGAAGGATTTTCACTTTAAGGGCTTTGTTCTCTCCGATTGGGGCGGAACGCACTCCACCGCGAAAGCCTCGCACGCCGGCCTTGACCAGGAGCAGCCGGGGAAGAACTTCTTCGGCGATGCATTGCAGAAAGCGGTCGTGAGCGGGGAAGTCTCTCAGGACGAGATCGATGACCACGTCCATCGCATCCTGCGCACCATCTTTGCTTCCGGTCTGTTTGAGAACCCAGTTGTGAAGCAGGTTCCTGACGTGGAGGGTGGCTACGTGATCGCCCAGAAACTCGCCGAGAAGAGCATCGTCCTGCTCAAGAACGATGGCAATGTTCTGCCTTTGTCAGGTACGGGCCTGCATTCCATCGTGTTGATCGGCGGCCATGCCAACGTGGGTGTTCTCACCGGCGGCGGTTCGGCCCAGGTTGATGCACCGGGAGGCTCTGTGGTTCCTCCTCCGCCTGCGCAGCCAGGTGCGAGTCCTATGGCGAATTTCTCAAGGCGCCAGGTTTGGTTGCCCAGTTCGCCGCTGCGCGCGTTGACAGCCAAACTGCCTTCCAGCAAAGTCAGCTACGTCTCCGGCGATGATCTTTCTGCTGCTGCCACCGCCGCCAAGGCGGCCGACGTCGCGATCGTTTTCGGATATCAGCCAGAATCGGAGGGCATGGACCTGAAGTCGCTGGATCTCAGCGAGGATCAGAACAAGCTGATTGAAGCGGTGGCCGCCGCCAATCCGAGAACCATTGTTGTTCTCGAGACGGGCAGCCCGGCTACCATGCCGTGGATCGCCAAAGTGGCGGGCGTAGTGGAAGCCTGGTATCCCGGGATCCGAGGTGCCGAGGCTCTGGCAAATCTGCTCACTGGCGAAGTCAATCCAAGTGGCAAATTGGCCATTACCTTTCCGACGAGCGATTCTGATCTGCCCCATCCCACGCTGGTATTGCCACCGCCCACCTCTCAACCGCAGCGTCCAGCGCCAGGCGCTGACATTTCCAGCTTCATGGCCATGATGGCCAAAGGCCTACCTCCATTTGAAACGAACTACGACGAGAAACTGAAGGTGGGATACAAGTGGTATGAAGCCGAGAAAAAGCCGGTGCTGTTCCCGTTTGGCTTTGGCCTCTCCTATACCAGCTATGCCTACTCCGGACTGACAGTGAAAAACGGCGATGAGCTTACCGTCTCCTTCACCGTGCAGAACACTGGAAAGCGTGGCGGAACGGAAATTGCACAGGTTTATTCCTCATTGCCTGACGCAGCCGGCGAGCCACCAAAGCGCCTGATTGGTTGGGCTCGCGTTGAATTGGCGCCCGGCGAGTCAAAGGTGGTGACCGTGTCGGTTGAACGCGATCATCTCAATGTGTTCGACGAAGCAGCAGATGCCTGGAAACTTGTCCCCGGCAGCTACACCATCATGGCCGGGAGCTCTTCGCAGAGTCTGCCACTTCACCAGCAACTAACAATTCAATAATCGAATCCACGCGCATTGAATTAACACACTTCTCGGGAATCAACGGCTAGTTCTACAGCAATCTGCAGAACTAGCTGTTGATTCCCGGGCGAACCTACTCGGGCTCTCGCCGTGGCAGGTATGCGTTCCCTCGTCCTCGCAACCCCAGGGAAAGTGAAACTGCATGTACAATTGTCGGAATTCCATCGGTCTGCGAGGAGGAACATCTGATGATGCATCGGAGAGTTGCACTCAAGGCTTTTTGCGGGATGGCCGCTGTGGCTCTGGCAACATGCGGCTCCAATCTGGCGCAAACAAAAAAGGGGCCGGTGGACCCCGGTGTGCGCGGTGGCCCGTCGGGAGCCGGTGCTCCGCTGAGCGGCCTCACGGCGGACGAAACTGTGCTCTTTCAGGACGGGCAGGCTCGGTTTGCGGACGTCGAGGCGGTGACCAACGGAACAAACAACGGCCTCGGTGCACGGTTCAACTCCAACCAGTGTCTTTCCTGCCATTCGCAGCCAAATGGAGGCGGCTCGAGCCCCGCCCAGAATCCTCTGCCCGCGGTTGCCACATTGAATGGGGCAAAGAACACGATCCCATGGTTCATTGCGCCGAATGGTCCGGTCCGCGAGGTGCGTTTCAAGCGGGACGCCAGTGGGGTAAAAGACGGCGGAGTCCATGATCTTTTTGTGATCACCGGTCGAAGTGACGCCACAGGTTGCAACATCGCCCAACCGGACTTCCAGCCCGCAGGCGATCCACTCTCGGGTCGAGGCGGAAACTCGAACATCATCTTTCGGATTCCGACTCCTATGTTCGGCGCGGGGCTCATCGAATCGATTCCCGAGGCGGTCATCCTCGCGAATATGAATACCAACGCAACGGAGAAGGCGGCGATGCG
>JANXQR010000180.1 GCA_025353435.1 Acidobacteriota bacterium
TCAGGCGCGCGTGGTGGTAGTGGAAGGAGCTTTGCACGGGGCCGGGGGCGAGTTGCTTGAATTCCACGAGTTCGGCATCGGCAAGGGGCGTGCCCATGGTCTTGGCGATGTTGAGGCGGGCAAGAGGGCCGACGCGATAGCTGCCTTCGGGATAGCCGAGCGGCTTGTAGTACGCGAACTTGGTGTAGCTGTAGTTCTCGACGGCTTCTCCGATGACCTCAGTGAAACGCGTGGCGGTGATGCCGTCTTCAATGACGTTGCCGGCGGAGTCGATCATTCTCAGGGCACCGTCAGTGAATTCGATGGATTCGTCTTCGTTGACCAGGCCCAGGTAGTTCGACTGGAAGTTGCCGAACACGGCCATTTCGGAAGCAAAGGATTCGGCGATTTGTTTGTAAGCCACGAGAGCCATCTTGATGCCGGAGTAGGCCTCGGGCAGCATGGCAAGGATCTCGTCGCGCTTGGCGGGAGCGAGGGGCTCGGTGACGCCGCCGGGGATGACCCATCCAGGATGAATGCGCTTGTTGCCGAGCAACTCGATGATGTGCTGGCCGAAGCGACGCAGGGCCACACCGGCGCGGCCGAGGTCTGGTTTAGCCGCGACGACACCGAAGATGTGGCGCTGCTTCGGATCGGAGTCCATGCCCAACAGGAGGTCGGGCGAGGAGAGATAGAAGAAACTGAGCGCGTGCGACTGGACCATTTGCGCGAGGTTGAGCATACGGCGCAGTTGGGCGGCGGTGTGGGGAATGCGCACGGACATGATGGCTTCGCAGGCCTTGGCTGATGCGATGAGATGCGAGACCGGGCAGATGCCGCAGATGCGGGCCATGAGATTGGGCATCTCGTAAAAGGGACGGCCCTCAGAGAATTTTTCGAAGCCTCGGACTTGCGTGACGTGGAAGTGGGCGTCTTCGACTTCGCCCTGGCCGTTGAGCTGGATGGTGATTTTGCCGTGGCCTTCAAGGCGTGTGACGGGATCGATGGTGATGGTCTGGGTCATGATTAGGTCCTTGG
>JANXQR010000181.1 GCA_025353435.1 Acidobacteriota bacterium
CTTGCAGTCCACCATCAACTCCTCCGCTGGGCGAAGAGCCATTTCACAAGCTCCGGCTCGGTAAAGGCCCACTCCCAACTGTTGTGGTCCACGCCTGCATACTCGGTGTAGAGCGGATGCCCTCCAGCCTTGAGTCGGACCGCCACGCGATCGCGCGAGACCGTCACGGGAACCACGCTATCTGAGTCGCCGTGGAAGGCCCAAAGCGGCGTATCAATGGCCTCCGTGCCGTCTTCAGAGGATTTGATTCCGCAGCAAACCGCCGCGGCAGCAAAGAATCGAGGGCGGGCCGCAATTGCATTCCACACGCCCCCGCCGCCCATCGACTGCCCGGTGATATAAATCCGGCGATCGTCGATGGAGAATTCGCGCCGAAGGCTGTCGACGATTTCGAGGGCAAGCCGCACCCCATCGCCAACGCCCGGGAGAATGATGACGCGGCCATCTTCGCGGTGGCTCAAATCGTATTTGGCCCATCCACGATCGGTCTGCGGAGCGACCACATAGCAAGGGAACTGCTGCTGATTCTCAGGCAGCAGCCATACGCGCGTGCCAAATATGTTGCCGAGTCCAAGCTGCTTCAGGTTATCGTCGCCCTGGCCGCCGCTGCCGCTGAGGTACACCACCAGCGGAAGCTTGCCGCTTGCTGCCGGACGAAAGAGCCGGTATGGCATGGTCCCATTGCTCTTGAAGGTCCGCGCCTCGAACTTGTCCTGCAGGCCCTCTGAGCGCTTCTTGAAGTCGTCGATCAGCGCCGTCCTCTCCGGCGAATTCGGTGCGCCGGGCGCAAGAGGCGGAATGTCGACGCTGTTTGCTGCGCTCCTGGTCGTGATGGAAAAGGCGCGATCCGCCCATGCAGCGGCCAGGCCCGCGCCGCACATGTGCATTACTTGCCGGCGCGTCGATTTCTGAATCGTCACAGGGTTCTCCGCTCGACAAACTACGAAGCCATCCTATCGGGAATTGATTGCTGTCAGCGCTGGTTTGCCATGAGCTGGCCGTTTTCGGGGACGAAGAAGGCGTCCGATTTTCAGGCAAACTACCGAGTTCTCGCGCAGAAATGGCGATTCAGTCTAAGCCCCTGATGTTGATTCGTTCGACGCCGCCAGCACCATCCGTTGTGTTACTGGCTGCTGAGGTTGCCGTAATATCCGCCGCCGGACACGAACATCTTGTCGGCGCGGCCTCTCAATATCCGATAGAGCGCGAACTGCCGCGACGTCTCGCCACGCAACTCAAAGAGCAACTCGCCGCGGTTGTCGGCCAGCGCGTCCACAGCATCCACAATTCGCATGTGCGGGGTGTCGTCCAGGTGGGCGCCGTCGGTCACGTTTTTTAGCAGGATCAGCAGATTGCCGTAGATGTCGGGCTGCGCAACCAGAGTTACAAACTTCTCATGGGCCAGCGGGCCGCCCGTGTCCGCGGTCAGCACCAGCGTGGCGCTGGACCCGTAGGATAGCTCAAAGACTCGGAACTGCTCGTCCTGAAGCGCGGGCGCGGGTGAAGGCTGCGGCGCGGGCTGTGCCGCCTTTTTCGCGGTTACGCCAGCGCGGTGGGGCGCGGTCTTCGGCGCGGGAGGTGGCGGGGTAGCGGTGAGTCCGAGCGCGGTGCGCGCCATGTCCTCAAGCTGCGCCTTCATCTTTCCCTCGTCGCCGGCATTGGCCCACGAGTACGCCCACGCATGGTCGGGATGGTTCTGCGCGTCGGACACGGCCACTGCCTGCTGCATGTCTTCCGGCAGACCCATGAGGCTGGGAACCACCTTCAGGCTGTCGGCATTCGATTTGCCCCGCTGCAATCGTGGGCGGTCCGGGTCGGTCACATGGGGCATGGATTCCGATCGCGAAACGTCCTCGGCGGGCTTTTCCTTCGGCTTCTTCAGCTTGGGCCGGTCCGGGTCCGTCGGGGCGTTTGCTGAGTCGGAGCTGCCCGCGTTGTCGGTGCCCTTGTGAAGCGTCGGCTCATCAGCATCGGTACTCGAGCTTGAGGGCTTATTCGAGCTTGAGGATTCGTCCTTCTTGTGGAGCTTGGGGCGATCGGGGTCTTCCGGTGCGGCGGGTGCCTTGGCGGATGCGGAGCCAGAGCTTCCCGCAGCGGAGGTGGGGGTGCCGGGGGCGGAGCCGGAATTGGCAGCGGGTGGATCGTCGGCATGTTTCTTGCGATGCAGGACCGGCTTGTCGTCGCTGTCGGGATCAATGATGTCGGGTGCCTTGGCGGCGAATGCCGGCGCGGGAGGGGGCACAGCCTTCCACTCACCGTAGCCAACCCACGAGCCCTGTTCCTGCCCGGTGTTCTTGATGTCGAACAGGCCAATGGTTCTGCCGTTGTCTTTCAGTTGGTATTCCACCTCGCCGGCGATTGCCATTGGCTCCGGCCGCGCCAGGTAAATACCGGCATCGTTCAGCTTTTCACCATCGAATATTGTGATTGGCACAATCCGGCACGCCTTGGGCTTGCCCGCCTCGCCCGTCCATTCGAGGACGGCAACTGCGCGCAACTGGGGCGTGGTGGTCTTCTTGGTCACCGCTACGGAATATTGAGCGAAGGCCGGAACTGTCAAAGTAAGCACAACGCAGGCAGCCGCCAGCCAAAAGTTGTTGGCGCAATCAAAGGCCGAATTCCTGCGCGGTGACACGGTGCGGTCGACTCGGAAATAATGAGAACTGTGGTTCACTTCACAACCTTTGGATGAGGCGCTTCCCCATGGACTTGAACGAGAAAGTTGCAGATTTTACCTTGCAGACTGACGAAAACAAGACCGTCAGCCTGTCCAACTATGCGGGCAAGCCCGTCGTTTTATTCTTCTACCCCCGTGCCGATACCCCAGGCTGCACTATCGAGGCCTGCGGCTTTCGCGACCAATTCGAGAAGCTTCAAAAGGCCGGGGCCGTGGTCTTAGGTATCAGCCGCGACACCCCCAAGGACCAGGCCAAATTCAAAGCCAAGTTCAACCTGCCCTACACACTCCTTGCTGATGTAGACGAAACCGTCTGCAATCAGTTTGGCGTCCTCAAAGAAAAGAACATGTACGGAAAGAAGGTGTGGGGGATTGAGCGTACACGTTTGTGATCGGCCCGGACCAGACCCTGCTTCACATCTTCCCCAAGGTAACGCCGGAAGGGCATGCGGAACAAGTACTTGCGCTGATTAAGGAATGGAACAAGAAGCACAAGTGAGGCATGGGACGGAGCGAACTGCCGCACAAATGGTGCAGTCGAAAGGGCCGGAATCGCAAGACACCCCCTTTGGAGTTGCGGGACGGGTGCTGGGGCGGAAGTTCTTTGAGACGCGGCCTGAGCTGGTGGCGCCGCGGCTCCTGGGCAAGCTGCTGGTGCACGAAACCGATGCTGGCGTGAGGGTGGGTCGAATTGTGGAGACGGAGGCCTACCTGGGGCCGCACAGCGATCCTCCCGACCCGGCTGCGCACACGCATCGGGGGCCCACTCCGCGCAACCGGGTGCTGTTTGGGCTGGCGGGACACGCTTATGTGTACTCGATTTACGGTAAGTACTTTTGTTTGAACGTATCCTGCGAGGCGGAGGGGCTGGCGGGGTGTGTGCTGCTGCGGGCTCTGGAGCCTGTGGCCGGGTTGGAGCTGATGGCGAAGAACCGCGGATTGAGACCAGATCTGGAGCGCACAGGCGGCTTACTTCGCCAGCTCACGTCGGGGCCCAGCAGGCTTTGCCAGGCGATGGGAGTGGCGCGGGCGAGCCACAATGAGCTCGATGTGACTGATTCGGCATCTCCGCTGCAGATCTGGGACGATGGTTTCCGGGTGAGCAAGGCCATGGTCACGCCGCGCATCGGCATCAACCAGGCAAACGAGGCGGTGGATTGGCCGCTGCGGTTTGTGCTCCCTGGACATGCCTGCGTGTCCGGTCGAAAGAGCCTCCAAGGTAGTTTTGTCACCATTCCCTAGTCTTTATTTAATAGAATTCCGTCTGTAGAACAGGTTCCCCAATTCAACTACGAGGAAAATCCCCGCCTTGAAGATCACTGGTTTCTCCCTTCCTGCTGCCGCGGCTGCTGTTTTGGCCGTAGCGCTTGTTGCGGCATCTAGTTATGCCCAGGCACCTCCACCGGCACAGGGACCCGCGGGCGCGCCACCAGCTCCGGGACACTTCAAGATGCCGAATCCAACCAATCTGCAGGTTCTTCCCAAGGACATGACCGGCGACCAGGTAATGGAAATCATGCATGGGTGGGAGGCGCAGCTGGGCGGGGAGTGCTCAACCTGCCACGCGGCCGACCCCACCAGGAAGATGCCCAATGGAAAGCCGGCGCTGAACTTCGCGGATGATTCCAAGAAGGAAAAGAAAATTGCGCGGCTGATGCTCCACATGACCATGGACATCAACAAAAATTACGTGAGCACGATAGAGAATTCCGGCCAGCCGGTGAAGTGCGGGACATGCCATCGTGGACACGTGACGCCGGAGCCCTTCGTTCCCAAGCCGGATCACGATGACCATGACCATGATGATCACGATCATCCCCCGGCAGCGGCGGCGCATCCCGGAACCAGGTAGAGATTGTCAATGAGGGCGAGACTCGACGCGCCCCCTGCGTCGGAGGAGAGCCTTCGATACCTGAACAAAAAGGGTGAGGCACGGACTCGAATGCCGCCGGAAGCTCGAGCTTCCGGCGGCATTCTATTTTGTGCCCGCTACTCACCGGAGATTTTTAGCCATCCTTCACGCGTGGCGAGCCATCGCCAGGTCCACAATCTCCCCGATCATCTGGGTATAGGAAAGGCCGGATTTCCTGGCGGCCATGGCAAACTCCTGCCCGCTTGAGAGCCATGGGTTGGGATTCGCTTCAATGACAAATATCTCGCCCTTGCTCGATAAGCGCATGTCGATGCGCCCGTAATCGCGAAGCTTGACGGCGCGGTAAGCCTTGAGTGCAATCTCGGTGAGTTTGGCCGTGGTTTCTTCATCCAGGTCTTCGGCGATCGCCGATTTAGTCAGCTTGTAGGCTTCCGTATCTTTCTCGAATTTCACATCCTGGCTGGCGATCCTGGGCATGCCTTTGGGAAGCTTCGAAAGGTCAAGTTCTACAAGCGGCAGCGCATAAGCGCTCTGGTAACTGCCGAGGATGGCGGCGTAGATCTCGCGTCCTTCGATGTACTCCTCGATCAACGCGG